>CALDLZ010000444.1 GCA_937915335.1 uncultured Faecalibacterium sp. | reverse complement strand
CCCTCAATGGCGGAACAGTTGACATAAAAATCGTGATTTTCGGGCTGGTCATAGCCTGCACGAGCCTTTTCCATGACGGACGTATTCCGCATGGGGCAGTTTTTCGGCATTTTCTCTGGTTCGTTGTTTGCGCAGGCCAGAACCGTACAGTCGGCACATGTATACACTGGCTTTCCTTCCTTCTTATAAATAATAGGTCAGAGCATCTTCCATACTGCGGAGGATATGCTTTTCCATCTCCGTACGGGCGGCCAGTGCGTCACGGGCTTCCAGTGCTGCAAAAATCCGCTGATGCTCTTTCTGGGAGTTGATGGCGTAATCCAGCTCGCTCATCTCCACACCGATGGATAGACCGTTCCACAGTTCTGAAAGAAGGTTCCGCATCTTTTCATTACCGGAAGCTTCCCAAATCTCAAAATGAAAGGACTGATTATAATCTGTGTAATTTCCGGCTTGCTGATGAGAAAGAGCCTCTTCTGCCGTGTCCACGCAGTTTTTGATTTTGGACAGGTCTGCTCCATTCTGGCAGCAGAGCATACAGGCAGCACCCTCAAGTGCAGCACGGAGCTGATAATGCTCCCGAATGGTCTTTTCCGTTACGCCCAGCACCACGGCACACTTGTTCTGCTTGACTTTCAAAAGACCATCACGGGCAAGGATTTGAAAGGCTTCCCGCACCGGCGTGACCGATACTCCCAGTTCCTGTGCGGTGTTTTCCAGCGTCAGTTCTGCCCCCTCCGGGATGCTCTTTGAAATAATGGCCTTGCGCAACGCCGATGCTACCCGTTCGCGGGCGGGTAAAAGTTTAATGGGTTTCAGTCCCAGCATATTAACTCCTCACTGATAAGATCAGGTGTAACAGTTCTTCTTCGTATGTCTGCCATGCACTCAATACATCAGGAGAACCTTGACGATCCAGCGACAGCAGCCGGGTCAGACGGTCACCCACTGGCTCCGGACGTGCATTGATGGCAAAGGCGATGTAGGTTTCCTGAATGCTTTCCAGCAGTTTGCGATGCAAAGGATAGGGCAATGCACTCCGCAGAGTTCGATGTTGAAGCATCTCGCCGCCAGCCAGTGCAGCATCCGGAGGCAGAGCGCGCATTGCCTGTCGCTCCAGTTGTGCGCCCAGTGCAAGAATCTGCCGCAAGGCATCCTCGTTCAAGTCAGCGGCCTTGACGTGGTTATTGGGCAGGCGGATGATGAGTCCCTGATATTCCAAAATCATCAGGGCTTCCCGCACCGGCATCCGGGAGACACCAAGGCTTTTGGCCAGTTCATTTTGGGTCATCTCGGTGTCTGCCGGAATCTGCCCGGACAGGATGGCTTGCTGTAAGGCTTCCACTACGCTGCCGTTTTTCTTCTGGATGCCAATGTACTCCATAACGTCCTCCCGGATAGAATGTCTTTTTTATATTGTATCCAATTTTGAAGTAAAAAGCAAGACTTCCTTTATGCCAAACAAAAATGCCCGACAGATTCTTTCTGAAAAACTGTCGGGTATAGGGTGGATGCTCTCAGACGGTTCAATAAAGCGATAACTATTCGATTGTCCAAATCCCTGCCATGAATCATAGTTATTGATGTACATTTGATGCTTGGCCGAAACAGGTGAGATTGAGGATGCCGTTTTCGAGTCGAACCAGCCCGTTTTCAAGGCTTTGCATAAAAATCCGATACCTGTTTTAAGGGGCTGATTTTGGCTCTGCACATTTTTGCACACTTTTTGCACATCGGAACGGCTGGATAACGGATGCAAGATGGGATAACAGGTGCAAAGAATGCAGCAGATGTAGAACTGAAATTTACGGTGAAACGATAAAAACGGCGAATCTGCGCAATCTTGAAAATTGACGATTGTTGCACCTTGGTTTCTCTTAATCAGTGGGCCCAGGGTTCGAGTCCCTGGAGGTGCACCACATCAACAAA
>CALDLZ010000443.1 GCA_937915335.1 uncultured Faecalibacterium sp. | reverse complement strand
GACCGGGTGGCCCAGAGCAATTGCGCCGCCGTTGACGTTCAGCTTCTCCTTGTCAAAGCCCAGAGCCTGACCCACAGCCACAGACTGAGCTGCGAATGCCTCGTTAGCCTCGACCAGATCCATATCAGCAACGGTCAGACCAGTCTTAGCCATGACCTTCTTGGTTGCAGCGATGGGGCCCAGACCCATGACCTCAGGCTCAACACCTGCCAGAGCGCCGGCGACCCAGGTAGCCAGAGGCTTCACACCCAGCTCCTTGGCCTTCTCCTCGCTCATAATGACCAGAGCGGCAGCGCCATCGTTGATGCCGGAAGAGTTACCAGCAGTCACGATACCGTCCTTGGTGAAGGCGGGCTTCAGCTTTGCCAGAACCTCGGGGCTGCTCAGACGGGGGCCTTCATCGGTATCAAACACGGTGTCACCCTTCTTGCCATGGATGACAACAGGAACGATCTCATCCTTGAAAGCGCCGTCCTTGATGGCCTTGTCAGCCTTGACCTGGCTCTCGTATGCAAACTCATCCAGCATCTCACGGGTGATGGGGCTGTAGCCATACTTCTTCTGGTAGGCCTCGTTGGTGCAGACGTTCTCAGCGGTCATACCCATGTGCTTGTTGTAGCCGGTGGCATCCCACAGAGCATCGTTGACCATGGTATCGACCAGCTCGCTCTTACCCATGGGAGCGCCCATGTGGTAGCCGTAACGGCCCTTCATCATTGCGAAGGGGGCCATGTCCATGTTCTCCATGCCGCCTGCAACGACGATATCAGCATCGCCTGCCTCGATCATCTGGGCAGCCATGTTCACGCAGTTCAGACCGGAGCCGCAGACCACGTTGACGGTGACAGCGGGGGTCTCGATGGGCAGGCCAGCCTTCAGGGAAGCCTGACGAGCAACGTTCTGGCCCAGACCAGCCTGGATAACGCAGCCCATGTAGACATGATCGACCTGCTCAGGCTTGACGTTTGCGCGGTTCAGGGCCTCCTTGATGACAATGGAGCCCAGCTCAGCAGCGGGGACGTTGGCAAGAGTGCCGCCGAACTTGCCAATGGCGGTACGGCATGCAGATGCGATAACGATCTTTTTCATGTGAATAGCCTCCTGATTGTGTATGTTGTGATTTTTAGGAAAACCAATGTATCAAAACGCCAAAGCGTTTTTGCGGATGAATGAGGGGTCAGATCTCTTCTCCCCTGCTGCGCAGTTCAGCCATTTTCTTTTCCACAGCTCTCTCCACATTGGGGGTAACGAACTTGGAAATGCTGCTGCCGTAGCGGGCGGCCTCCTTTACAATGGTAGAGGAAAGGTAACTCCATTTGATGCTGGTGGCAAGAAACATCGTTTCAATGCCGGGCATCAACGCGTGATTGGTCTGGGCCAGCTGGATCTCGTTTTCAAAATCCGTAACGGCCCGCAGGCCCCGCACCATGACCGAAGCGTGACGCTTCTTGGCGAACTCCACGGTCAGACCGTCGAAGCTCTCCACCGTGACGTTCGGGATATCCTTGCAGCATTCCTGCAGCAGGGCCACCCGCTCCTCCACGGTGAACAGAGGGTGCTTCGCACTGTTGATGAGCACGGCCACGATCAGATGATCGTTGATTTTCGCCGCGCGCTTGATGATGTCGAGATGACCTCTCGTGACCGGATCAAAAGACCCGGGATAAACTGCGGTTGCCATCGGGTTTGTCCTCCTTGAGCGCCTTTGAAAAGCGCATTGGTTCTGACATGATAGCACTTTCCAGTTCGTTGTGCAAGGTGCATTGCTTTGCTGATGCGATTTATCGTTAATTTTTAGACAATCGCACTTGCAACTCTCCGCTGCTTCCTGCTACGCTATAAGTAAACCACATCGTCAAAATTTTATCAAGTCTTTTTCTAAAAAATTTATTTTTTCTGTACCAAAGAATCCCGAACAAAAGCTAAGAATTTTAGGCATATTGTATCCAAGACTGTTTTTTGTCGGGAAAGTATTGATTCTCGTCTTTGTTAATGATATAACTAAGTTGGAATTTTACAATTCCTTTATGTTATTGTAAGAGAGGATGGTTTATAATGGATTTTACGGAACTGTATGCGCAGAAGAAAATGACGGCTGACCAGGCCGCCGCGCTGGTCAAAAGCGGCGACTGGGTGGATTACGGCTGGGCCGTGAATACCCCCGTTGCAGTGGATGCAGCCATTGCAAAGCGCCTGCCTGAACTGGAGAACGTCAACTTCCGCGGCGGCATCCTGATGTGGGTGCCCGCCATCTTCCAGATCGATGATCCCGCTGCCCACATGACCTGGAACAGCTGGCACATGGGCGGCATCGAGCGCAAGGCCATTGCGCAGGGCTTCTCCTTCTACTCCCCCATCCGCTACTCTGAACTGCCCCGCTATTACCGTGACAGCTCTGACCCCGTGGATGTGGCGGTGTTCCAGGTGGCACCCATGGATGAGCACGGCTACTTCAACTTTGGCCCCAGTGCTTCCCATCTCGGTGCTGTCTGTGACAAGGCCAAAAAGATCATCGTGGAGGTCAACAAGAACATGCCCCGGTGCCTGGGTGGTACCGAGAACTGGGTGCACATCTCCCAGGTCGCCGGTGTCGTGGAAGGCGAGAATCCCCCGCTGGGTCAGATGGCTGCCCCCGGTGCCGCAACCGAGGTCGATCTGAAGGTCGCAAACCTCATCGTCCCGCAGATCCCCAACGGTGCCTGCCTGCAGCTGGGCATCGGCGGTATGCCCAACGCGATCGGCAACCTGATCGCGCAGAGTGATCTGAAGGATCTGGGCGTGCATACCGAGATGTACGTTGACGCTTTCGTGGATATCGCCAAGGCGGGCAAGATCACTGGCCGCCACAAGAATCTGGACAAGGGCCGTCAGGTCTACGCCTTCGGTGCCGGCACCCAGAAGATGTACGACTACG
>CALDLZ010000442.1 GCA_937915335.1 uncultured Faecalibacterium sp. | reverse complement strand
GAAGATCAAAATCGCCGAAGGAATGATCAGAAGCAGTGCAAACACTGCACCCGCCTGACCGGGATAATCCAGAATAATACCGTACATCTGCACAGGCATCGTCTTGATGCGGCCAAGACCCACCAGCATGGTGCCCTGTGCTTCTTCCATGCTGCCCAAGAAGGTATAGAGCGCAGCCACTGCGATACCCGGCATAGCCAGCGGGAAACTGATTTTGAAGAAGGTCCGCACTGGGCCAGCGCCCACATCGCGAGCTGCTTCTTCCTGCTGGCGATGAACCGAGCGGAAAGCCGAAGCAGGAAGCCAGACCATGAACATCATACTGTTGATCATGTGGATAATGATGACACCAGTCAGCGTTCCCATCAGGTTGTACTTATAGAACAAAATAGCGATGGATGTGTAAATACCCAGCTTGGGGAAAGCGTTTGTCAGAAGGAAGCTGAGCATAAATCCCTTACGGCCCGGAAACTTGAATCGGGCAATGGAATACGCCGCCGGAATACACACCACCATGGAGATAGTCGTGGTCAGAATAGCCACCACGAACGACTGCACCATACTGGAAACCAAATCTTTCTGGGCAAACACAAACTGCCACCACTTGACGCCCCACTGCTGTGGCAGCACTGCAGGCACATCGTAGGTATCTGCAAAGGCCAGCATTACCATGTTGATCAGTGGTCCATAGAAAAACAGCACGAACACCGCCAGCAGCACGAACTCCCAGAAGTTCTTTTTGCCTACCGCATGGTAAAAGCGTCGTGGGTTGAGATATTTGAACATAATTTCACCTTTCTGCCGTTTGGGCAGCAATCTGCTTTGCCAGCATCGGACGGCGGCTGGTGATATTCACCGGCCCGAACACCACAGCCTTTTTCAAATCTTCTTCTGTACTGGGTGTCCATTCCGACACGCCGATTCCATGCTCTGCACAGCAGGCCATAAACGCCGGTGTGCAAATACGGAAATTCACATTGATTACTTTACATCCAGTTTCAACACACAGTTGGACAGCTTTTTCCAGATTCTGCTGCTCTGGCAATTCGCCTTTCTCCAGTGGGTCATAAATGTGATGGTCTAGTTCTTCAATGTTCAAATAGATCTGTGTGGGATCCAGATAGTTCGGCCATTCTCCAGCCTCATAAGTCCAAACCGAACCGGAAAACAGGATACGTTCCTTTGCGATGCCTGCCGCCCGTGCCAGCGTCAGCACGTCTTTTTCCAACCGATACTCTTTCAGGTCACAGTTCACGCTGAGGCCGCTCGGTGCAATGATTGCAAACGCATCTTCCAGCAGGAGTTGGCTTCCGTCATCCGCTGCATCGTGAGTCAGAATCAGTGTTCCATCTGCCGCGCGGCGGATATCGATTTCCAGTGCATCCACTGGAATCTGCACAGCATGTTCCAAATAGGCTCTGCTGTTCATCGGTGTATCATCACAACCAGAATGTGCCGTTATTTTCACAAAAAATCACCTTTTCTTTTGTGCAAGCTGCTTCTCAATGCTCATAAAGTATAACTTTTTTCACCTTTTTCTTCTACCATACCTATGGAATGTTCTGGTAAATTGTCCGTAAACTCATTTGACGAAATGTAAAGGATTGTATACAAGACTTTCTGCAAATAAAAATCTCCACAAGATCGACCGACCCAGTGGAGAAAAAGCTTATTTATAAAATTGCTCGATGTAATCCTGCCGCGTTCCCTTGAATGGCCCCGGTGTTTCCATTTTCAGTGAAACCAAAGCTGTGCAGTACAGCAGTGCCTGTTCAATATCAGCGTGCTGCCGCTCTGTAATGTACCCTGCAAAGGTTGTATCGCCCCGGCCGGTGCGTCCCGAAAGGTTGCGCGCCCGGATGGGGCAGGTATAAATTTTGCAGCCGTCATAGGCCAGAACTTCCGTGTTGTGGGTGATGAGCACTTCCTTTGCGCCCCAACTGTGCAGCTGTTTTGCCGCTTCGAAACGGTCTGTCAGACCCGTTAAAATTTCCGCCTCGGCGGCATCGGTCTTGAGGTAGTCGATGAGCGGCAGGTACTTCTTCTTTTCCTCCCAATCGCGAAAGGCCATGGTCTTATCCGGCTCCACATGCCGCAGAAGACACTGCACATCTACCGCCACTTTTCCGTGTTCCGCGGCCTTTGCAAACAGTTCTCCATCGAAGTCACCGTAAACCAGACCGGCAAAGTGGTAAATTGCCGGATTTACCTCTGGCAGTTCTTCAAAGCGGAAAGAATCACACACCCCCATGGAAGTGCAGGCCCGTTTTTCTTTATCCGCCGTGAAATATTGGTTGCGGATAGAGCAGGTCTTGTGGGAAGGCTTCCAGTAAATATCTGCACCGGAGCCGGAAAACCGCTGTTCTACGTCCGCATCCTTGGGATTGAGCTTTGTAAAGATTGCTGTATGCGCACCACTACGCGCAGCTGCAAATCCAGAAGCTACTACTGCGCCACCAATTTCTCGGCGGATATTTCCCTGATAATCAATATTTTCATCCAGCGAAATCGGCCCAATAACAAGCACATCATAATCCTTTTTCATAATCGTTCTCCTCTGCTTTGTTTCCAATCAAATAGTATTATATCGCGAAACTATTCTGGCAACGACCAAAGTTATGTATTGCAAACCGTGCTACGGTCAAATCCATGTGAAATCCGGATGCATCTCATTCCAGACTGGAGTGAACATTCGCCTGATAAGTTTCTTCGTAAAACTGTGCCTGACAATCCACAGCATCGGCACCGGGCATCCGGCGGACATAGCTGCCATCCGG
This sequence comes from uncultured Faecalibacterium sp., assembly GCA_937915335.1. Lineage (GTDB taxonomy): Bacteria > Bacillota > Clostridia > Oscillospirales > Ruminococcaceae > Faecalibacterium. The sequence goes on along the minus strand of CALDLZ010000442.1, from coordinate 2,389 downwards.
CTGTTGTACACGGGCATTGCAGTTGTCAGCCAGCATTGTATCGAAGATGTGCTGCAGGCGTGCTTTCAGGGCCGGAGCTGTGACCGGTGCTGCGATCTCCACACGGCGGAGGGTGGAACGAGTCATCCAGTCTGCCGAACCGATGTAATACCGAGCACGCTCACCCCGCCCGAAAATGTAGATGCGGGAGTGTTCCAGATAGCGTCCCACGATGCTGATGATGTGGATGTTGTCTGTTTCATCCGGGACCCCCGCCCGCAGGCAGCAGATGCCGCGCACCACCATATCGATGTGGACACCTGCCTGACTGGCTTCGATAAGCTTGTTGATGAGGACCTTATCAGTCAGGCTGTTGATCTTGATACCGATATATCCGCCCTCACCGCGGGCAGCGGCTTCAATTTCGCCATCCATCAAATTCAGCAGACGGTTCTGCAGGCAGTGTGGTGCCACCAGCAGATTTTTGACCGAATCCACCGTCTCGCCCTGATCCAGTGCACGAAAAACTTCAGTTGCTTCCAGACCGATTTCCTTGGAAGCTGTCAGGAAGGAAAGGTCGGTATACAGACGGCTGGTTTTTTCGTTGTAGTTTCCGGTGCCGATCTGGGTGATAAAAGAGATTCCGTCTTTTGTCTTTCGGGTAATCAGGCAGAGCTTGGAGTGGACTTTCAGTCCCTCAATGCCATACACCACATGGCAGCCTGCCCGCTCCAGCAGACGGGACCACTCGATGTTGTTTTCCTCATCAAAGCGCGCTTTCAGTTCCACCAGAACGTCCACCTGCTTGCCATTCTCGGCAGCTTCCACCAATGCATCCACCACCTTACTGTGATTGGCAAGGCGGTACAAGGTCATCTTGATGGAAACCACATCCGGGTCACAGGCCGCTTCATGCAGCAGCTGCAGGAACGGACGGATGCTCTCATACGGATAGTGGAGCAACTTATCCTCTTCCATGATCTGCGGGATAATGGGCTTGCGCTCGTCCAGTGCAGGGCTAGGCTGCGGATGGCGGGGCGCAAAGAACAGATCCGTGTGGCTGCGCAGCTGGTCCTGAATCTGGAACAGGAAAGAGTGATCCAGCGGAGAATCATATTCAAACACCCGCTTGGGATCCAGTTTCAGATTCTTGCACAGAGACTGAATGATTTCTTCATCGATTTCACGGCTCAGTTCCAGACGGACGGGAGCCAGTTTCTTGCGTTTCTTCACCACCTCGGCCATGTGGTCGCGGTAGTTCAGATCTTCGTCATAGATCAGATCGGCATCGATATCCGCATTGCGGGTGATGCGGGCCAGCGTTTTGCTGCTGACTTTGTAACCCTTGTAGAGCAGGGGCAGAAAATGCAGGATCAGCTCCTCCGACAGGATAAAGCAGCCGGTGCGGCCTGGCACAGGCACCAACCGAGAAAAAATCTCACCGCCACAGGGCACGATGCCGATTTTCTTCTTTTCTGCCTTGGTGCTCAGCACCGCCACAGCATAGATTCCCTTGTTTTTCAGGAACGGAAATGCCTGCTTTTTACTGATAATGAAACTGGACAGCAGCGGCAGGTAGTCCTGCCGGAAAAGCTTTTCCAGTTCCACGCGGCTTTCTTCCTCCATGTGTGCAAAGTCCAGCAGACGGATGCCCTGCTCCGAAAGGTGTTCCAGCAGACCATTGTAGGCAGCATCCCGACGGGCGGTCAGTTTGTGGATAAAGGTCATCGCGGCGTCAATTTGTTCACCACTGGTCATATTGGTTTTATTTTCCCGTGCGTTTTTGTCCAGAAGCATCTGATCCTGCAGGCTTCCGATACGCACCATAAAAAATTCATCCAGATTGCTCTGGAAAATCGACAAGAAACTCAGACGTTCACACAGGGGTAGACGAGAATCTTCCGCTTCTTCCAGAACGCGCTCATTGAACCGCAGCCACGAAAGTTCACGATTGGCATAGCAGTGATAAGTATTTTCCATATTCCTCTTCCTTTTCTCTGACCAGAATGCAACGGATCGCATAATACAAACAGTTTTATTGTACTGTGCAAATGTAAAATCAAAAATCAGAGATGTGTCTGGAAAATGTAAAATCGTTCTGGCTCATAAATTTTACCGCAATTTGATTGCAACTGTTCTAAAAGTGTCCTACAATGATAAGTGCTTTCCCTCAACAAATGAACAAAGGACTATAAAACCATGACTTATAAAGATATCAAGCACAACGAAGAAGTCAACGAACTATTGAAAAAAGGCAATCAGAATCTGGGGCTGCTGGGCTATACCGATCACTCACAGGCTCATTGTGTCCGGGTTGCGGAAACTGCCGCGCACATTCTGAAAAAATTTGGTTACCCGGAGCATGACATTGAGCTTGCTCGAATCGCCGGTTATATGCACGACATCGGAA
>CALDLZ010000441.1 GCA_937915335.1 uncultured Faecalibacterium sp. | reverse complement strand
TACCGTCCTTCGTCTGATCGTCAAGCCACTTGCTGATGCAGTCAGCGACTACATTTGCTGCGACGGTCAAAATAAAGGTTATCAAATTGTCCACTCCGGCTCACCTCCTTCCCTGGATAGGCTCGGAGAAAAGGCCCGGCAAGCACAGTATAACAGAAGGTTCGACACAATGCAATCAAAACGCCCCTGACCGGTATACTGGTCGGGGGCGTTTTGTGGTATACTATGAGCGGGGCGGGTGCGGTGCCTTTTTCCAAACCATTCACCCAAACTTCACAGAATTTTCCAATAATTATATTATGATAACATCAGGAAACTGGTTTTATAGATTCGAGGAGGGAACCTCAGATGGCAAAAATTTTGATCGTTGACGATGAGCCCCGTATCCGCGAGCTGATCCGGGAGCATTTACAATATGCAGGCTATGTTTGCGAGGAAGCGGGCGACGGCTCCGCCGCACTTTCCCTGCTGAGCGGCGGCGGCTTTGATCTGGTGATTTTGGACGTGATGATGCCCTTTATGGATGGCATGACCTGCCTGCGTGAGATGCGCACCCGCCACATCAACACGCCGGTCATCATCCTGACGGCCCGGGGCGAGGAGTACGACAAGCTGGCGGGCCTTGAGGGCGGCGCGGACGACTATGTGGTCAAGCCCTTCTCCCCGCGGGAGCTGGTGGCCCGGGTCAAGGCGGTACTCAACCGCACCATGCCCCGCGCCGAGGCATCCGACGGCACCATGACCTTCGGTGATCTGACCATTGATACCGCCAGCCACACCGTGCGGGTGGCGGGCGAGGACGTGAGCCTGACCCCCAAGGAGTTCGATCTGCTGGTGTTCCTGGCCTCCAACAAGGGCATCGCCCTGAGCCGGGAGAAGATCCTGCAGAAGGTGTGGAACTACGACTATTTCGGCGAGGATCGTACTGTGGATACCCACGTCAAGATGCTGCGGGGCCACCTGGGCAAGTGCCGGGGTTATATCGCCACCGTGTGGGGCATCGGCTACAAGTTCGACCCGGATGCGGCGCGTTAAACAGGAGGCTTGCGGTTGATGCGGCAACCCGAAAAAAGGCGGCGGACTGTGGGCATCCGCGGGCAGCTGATGTGGTTCCTCTGCCTGATCTGCCTGTTTTTGCTGGCACTGTTCTGGTTTTTGTGCACCCGGCTGCTGGAACCTCTGTACACCACCCACATTCAGAAGCAGCTGACCGAGCAGGCGGATGCCATTGTGCAGAAGCTGGATGATGCCATTGCCGATGGACAGACCCTTTCCTACTGGGGCTTTGGCAGCCAGCTGTATGTGAATACGGAATTTTTTGACGAGCTGGGCTCGGAGATCTTCGAGAACGGGGGCCTGAGCAGTTTCTGCGTGGATATCTCGGACAACACCCTGCGGCAGATCTTCAAGGTGGAGAACCTCTCCTACTGTAACCTCCACCGCACCAAACCCACCGATGCGAACAACGAGCTGCCCTCTTACAGCACGGCCCGTGCCATGCGCCAGCTCTGCCGCGAGACCGGCAGCTGTGTGCGGAAGATCAACCCGCCCACGCCCTCGGGCACGGTGGAGCTGATGGTGGGGAAAATGACCTCCGACGGCAGCTACACGGTGCTGGTGACCACCAGCCTGATGCATGTTTCGGAGGCTGGCGAGGTGATGAGCACCGTGCTGCCGCTGGCGGCGGCGTTGATCTTTGCCTTTTCCATGAGCGCGGCGTGGCTGTTCAGCGAGTGGTTCACCAAGCCCCTGCGGCAGCTGTCGGGCGCGGCCCGGCAGGTGGCACAGGGCAATTATGACGTGCAGGTGGAGACTGACCGCCGGGACGAGCTGGGCGACCTGGCTCAGGAGTTCAACCATATGGCAACGGAAGTTCAGCACGCAGCCCAGATGCAGCGGGACCTGCTGGCCAATGTCTCCCACGACCTGCGCACGCCCCTGACCCTCATCAAGGGCTACGCCGAGACGGTGCGTGACATCACCGGCGACGACAAAGCCCACCGGGACGAGCAGATGAATATCATCGTGGACGAGGCCGACCGGCTGACGGCGCTGGTGTCCAGCGTGATGGAGCTGAGCAAGGTGACCAGCGGTGCGGAAAAGTGCGAGAAGGTCCACTTTGATATGGGTCAGCTCTGCGACGAGGTCAGTGAGCGCTATGATGCCGTCTGCGCTCAGAACGGCTGGCAGCTCAAGCTGGAGCTGCCCGACGAGGAACTGCCAGTCTATGCTGACCCCAACATGATGCAGCGGGCTCTTCACAACCTGCTGGGCAATGCCATGCACCACATCGGCGAGGACGGCATCTTCATCCTGCGAGCCGCTAAGGTGGACGAGGGCATCCGGGTGGAGGTGGAGGATCACGGCCCCGGCATTGCCGCCGAGGATCTGCCTT
>CALDLZ010000440.1 GCA_937915335.1 uncultured Faecalibacterium sp. | reverse complement strand
ACGGTATTTTTGATACCGCCCCCGCTGCCAAAATAATCGTCACAACCGTCACCAATCGTCACACCTCCTGCTTTCGCAGTCGGATGAAGCTGCCATTCCGTGTCCGCTTCATGGTGTATTCCACCCCATATTCGTTTTGCAGTTCCCCCGCTTTCACGTTAAGCTGCCGGGTCAGAATATTGGGCGGCATCTCCTCTTGCAGAGCCGCTGCCAGTTCCGTGGCGCTGCCGCTCCACTCTGGGACATTCTCCTTCAAAAGGCTTGCCACCTTTTGAAGCAGCGGATCGGGAGGCTGTTTCCAGAGCTCTGTTTCCGCATGGTCTAGCTCCCAGGTGAGCCTTTCCATATTCCGGGTCAGGTGTAGCCGCTGATCCGGCTGGTCACGCCCTACAATATCCAGTGTGGCATTCTGGTCTGTACGTTTTTCCTTTTGGAGCAGGAACGCTCCATCCGCACAGCCCAGCAGTCCTGTGGTGCCGGAAATCATTTCAAACTTATCCCCGGAAGGCTGCTTCCGGGTGTGATGTACCAGAAGTAGACACACGCCGTTCTTGTCCGCAAACTGCTTCATCCTGCCAACAATGTCATAGTCGTTGGCATAGCTGTAAGCGTCTGTGCTGACTTCCCGGATTTTTTGCAGGGTATCGATAATGATCAACCGGGTGTCTGGGTGTTCCCGGATGAACTTTTCCAGCTGTTCATCCAGTCCCGCCCCCAGTTGCTTGGCGCAGATTGCGAAATGGAGCTTGTCTGTGCCCTCCACGCCGAACATCCGGGACATTCGCTCCTGCAATCGCTGGTAGTCATCTTCCAGAGCCAGGTAGAGAACCGTGCCCTGGTGGACTTCATACTCCCATAGCTTTTGCCCGGTGCTGACATGGTAGGCCAGTTGTGCCATGAAGAATGATTTGCCCATCTTCGGCGCACCGGCGAACAGATAAGTGCCGGAATAGAGTAGCCCTTCAATGACCGGCTGCCTGCTCTGGTACACTGTCTCATATAACTCGTTCATGGAAACCGTGTGCAAATAGGCCGGGTCTGCCATGCGCTGCATCTGCTGGAAAAATTTTTCTTGAGAAATGTCTTCCAGGTCATTGATTTCCGGGGATTCAGCTGTTATAATCTCAGTAGTTTTTGATTGGATTGACTGCCCTGCATCTGCGCCAACAGATGCGTTAAGGGCGGTCTTTTCTTTTGTTTCATTCATTCGCATCTTCTCCTTTCAATCCCTGCATTGTGACGGCAATAAGATCAATGGTACTCAGCAGTTCATCGGGAACGCTGTTTCCTGCAGCAATGCGTTCCAGTTCTTCATGTATTGCCGCCATCTGCGTTTTTAGCGCCTTATACACTCTTGGATTCGGCTGCACGACCACTTCTCGTTCCATGCACTTTCGATAACAGTATTCCTGCTTGGGAAGTCCGGATAGGGCAACAGCTCTGTTCAGTTCCTCCTGTTCTTCGGGGGATACCCGGAAGCCAACCGTAATACTACGGAAGCGATTGTTCCTATCTACATTCTTTGCTGACATAAAATCAAACTCCTTTTCCAATGTCATCTAATTTGTTTGCCATTTCTTTCTGTTTGGATGGGAACAGATGGGCATATCGATAGGTAATCTCAATGCTTTCATGTCCTACCCGGTCGGCAATGGCAACCGTCGAAAAACCCATGTCAATCAGCAGGCTGATGTGGCTGTGTCTCAAATCATGAATCCGAATGCGCTTCACGCCGGCCGCCTTTGCGCCCCTGTCCATCTCGTGATGAAGGTAATGCTTGGTGACAGTGAATATCCGGTCTTTCTTTTTTAGACCGTACTGCATTCCGAAGAACTCTTTCATCTCTGTACAGAGGAAATCCAGCATTTGAATGGTACGATTACTTTTCTTTGTTTTGGGTGAGGTTATGATGTCCTTTCCTTTGAGGCGCTGGTAGGTCTTGCTGATTTTAACAGTACCGTGTTCAAAATCAAAATCCGCAGGTGTCAGCGCCAGCAGCTCTCCTTCTCGGATGCCCGTCCAATAGAGCATCTGAAAGGCGTAATAGGAAACGGGCTTGTCCATCATTTCTTCCGAAAATTTTAGATACTCCTCCTTTGTCCAGAACAGCATTTCCTTTCGCTCTTCATTGCCCATATTTCCGGCTTTGGCTGCCGGATTTGCGTGAAGATCGTAGAATCGAACCGCATGATTGAAGACTGCGCTAAGCTGATTATGCAGCGTCTTGAGATAGGTTTGAGAATACGGCTTGTGGTTTTTGTCCCTGTAGGCAAGCATCTCATTCTGCCATGCAATTACATCTTTTGTGGTGATCTCGCAGATTTTCCGCTTGCCGAAATACGGCAGCAGCTTCTTTTGAATGATATTCTCCTTGGTTTGCCATGTACTTTCTTTCAGC
>CALDLZ010000439.1 GCA_937915335.1 uncultured Faecalibacterium sp. | reverse complement strand
TCCTGTTTATGGTATCGCTAGAAAGTGCGACAGAATTGCGACAACTTTAGAAAGCAAGCAAAAACAATCCATAACTACAAAACAAGAAAACAACGCATTATCTATATTATCTGTATCTATCGAAAGCACAAGATTACATGGATTCCATGCTTTTGGAGCAGGAGGCCGCGAGTTCGAGTCTCGCCACTCCGATATGAAGAAAACCAACGATATTTCGCCTTGTTTTGAGCGTTTGTCGTGGGTTCTTTTGTTTAGATTTTATGTAAAATCAGGCCATTTGTGCGTTATTGACCTGCTGGAGCTGTCCATGACATAGGGGCAGAGTATTCTACTCGGTGAGTCCAATATTGCCCACATGGTCAGCCGTCACACCCATCGTTAGGAGATGCGGGAAGCGTCACCCCGCCTGATTCTCGAACAGAAAGAGGCCGTTGCAGAGATGCAGCGGCTTTTTGTATGTGTGCGCACTTGTCACGGTTACTGTCACATGGACTGTCACGCGGAGAACGCCAGTGATGTCTTCCATGCTTGCAAGCGCCTTTTTATACTGATCACTCGAACGCTTCACCTCATAAGGGAGTAGGTCAATGCGAATTACCGGATTGCTGATGCTGTTCACCGAGACTTCACTTCTTCAACTCTTGTGAGTTGCCGAAGTGCTCTTATGAGCTCAACCTGTGTCAAAATTGTAAAATCTAAATTATTTTAACTATTTTTCTTGACTTATCCGACGGTTCGGCTATAATGGTCGTGTTCGCAAGAAACCTCAAAAATTTTAGATATCAGATTTGCAAGTCAAATAAAGGAGAACACTACCATGACGTTTGATGAAATGAAGAAGATCGTTATTGATACCCTGAACTGCGAGGAAGACAAGGTGACAATGGAGGCCAGCCTGACCGAGGACCTTGAAGCCGACAGCCTGGATGCTGTGGAGCTGAACATGGCGCTGGAAGATGCCTGCGGCGTATCCATTCCGGATGAGGAACTGGCAAACCTCAAGACCGTGGGCGATATTTACAACTATATCACCGCACACATCTGAGGCAGACCGTTATGAACGATATCCGAAATCTGTTCCCCGGCCGGATGCGGGAGCGTACCTTCCAGCTCAAAGCCAAGCGAGATGCCGGGGCCGTCTGGCACGAGCCCCAGTTCGTGGAGTGTAAACAGTGTGGCCGCCGCGCCGCCCGCACCCTGTGGACAAAAAGCCTGTACGTCTGCCCCAACTGCGGCTACCATATGCCGATTGGCGGGTATTACCGGCTCAGTCTGGTGCTGGACCACGGCAGTTTCCGAGAGCTGGATACAGACCTCGCCCCGCAGGACGTGCTGCATTTTCCGGGTTACGAAGAAAAGCTTACCGCCGCCCAGAATAAGACCGGCCTGCACGAAGCTGCCGTCACGGCCACAGGCCGCATTGGCGGGATCGCCTGCGTGGCCGCCGTGCTGGACAGCCGCTTTTTCATGGGCAGCATGAGTACGGCTGTGGGCGATAAGATCACCCGTGCTGTGGAGTATGCCACGGCAAAGCGGCTTCCACTGGTCATCTTTTCCGCTAGCGGCGGTGCCCGGATGCAGGAGGGCATTTTCAGCCTAATGCAGATGGCAAAAACTTCTGCCGCCATCCAGCGTTTTTCAGCCAAAGGCGGGCTGTACGTCAGCGTGCTCACCCACCCCACCACCGGCGGCGTGACCGCCAGCTTTGCCAGTCTTGGCGATATCATGCTGGCCGAGCCCGGCGCACTGATCGGTTTTGCCGGGCCCCGTGTCATCGAGCAGACCATCGGCGAAAAGCTGCCCGCCGGGTTCCAGCGCAGCGAATTTCAGATGGAGCACGGCTTTGTGGATCAGGTGGTGCCCCGCAGCCAGCTGCGGGATACGCTGATCCAGATCTTGCAGCTTCATGCGGGAGGAAAGTACATATGATCAAGGAAATTTTAGAGCAGCTGGCCCCGCTGGATGCTCAGATCGCCGCGCTGAAAGGCAGCGGCAGCGACATGGACGCCATCACGGCCCATGCTTCCGAACTGGCAGAGCTTGCTGTGGAAGAAGATGAAATCCTCCGTACCTGCGGCCCGCTGACCGCCGAGGACCGGGTCTTTCTGGCC
>CALDLZ010000438.1 GCA_937915335.1 uncultured Faecalibacterium sp. | reverse complement strand
GCTGATTTTCTGGCTGTACGGAACAAACCCGTGTAATAACGTGTAAGGGAGACTACAAAAATGGCTATTTCTGCAAAGGACGTTATGGAACTGCGCAAGCAGACCGACTGCGGCATGATGGAGTGCAAGAAGGCTCTGACCGAGGCTGACGGCAACTTCGAGAAGGCAATCGAGATCCTGCGCGAGCGTGGTCTGGCTACCGCTGCCAAGAAGGCAAGCCGTACTGCTGCCGAGGGTATGGTCTACGCTGACTACTGCCCCGAGTGCAAGGTCGGTGCGGTTATCGAGGTCAACGCTGAGACTGACTTTGTTGCCAAGAACGACAAGTTCGTTGCTTTCGTCAAGGAGGCAACTCAGGTCATTATGAAGCAGAACCCTGCTGATGTTGAGGCTCTGATGGCTTGCAAGACTGAGTCCGGTGAGACCGTTGACGAGGCTCTGAAGAACTTGATCCTGGTCATCAAGGAGAACATCAAGGTTCGTCGTTTCGTCCGTTATGAGGGCGTTTGCTCTGCTTACGTCCACGGCGGCGGCACCCACGGCATCCTGGTCAATTTCGAGACCACCAACGGCATCGAGTCCAAGGATGAGTTTGCTGTTTACGGCAAGGATGTTGCTATGCAGGTCGCAGCTGCCAACCCCAGCTATGTGGACGAGGCTTCTGTCCCCGCTGAGGTCGTTGCCAAGGAGAAGGAGATCCTGCTCGCTCAGATGGCAAATGATCCCAAGAATGCAAACAAGCCCGAGGCTGTGAAGCAGAAGATGATCGAGGGCAAGATTAAGAAGTTCTACAAGGAGAACTGCCTGGTCGATCAGGAGTTCGTTAAGGATTCTGACATGTCTGTTGGTCAGTACACCGCTAAGGTCGCTAAGGAGCTGGGCGGCGAGATCAAGGTCATCAAGTTCACCCACTTCGTCAAGGGTGAGGGCCTGGAGAAGCGCGCTGATGACTTCGCTGCTGAAGTTGCAAGCATGGTGAAGTAATTCAGTCTGACTGAATGAATCAAGAGCTGTGGTACCTGTAACAGGGTGTCACAGCTCTTTTTGTTTGTGTTTGCCCGGAAAGAGTGTGTTATTATAGGAGCAATACGACCGAAGAGGAGAGAGGAACATGAAGATCGAACCCAGAGCGTTCACGCTGCCCAGCGGGGAAGTGCTGACGGTGCGCAGCTTAGGCGCAGAGGATGCGGAGGCTTTGAGTGCATTCCGTTATGCAACCTTCAGCGAGACACACTTTCTGGCACGCTACCCGGAAGAGTACGAGCAAAATCTGGATGCTATGCGGGAAGGACTTGCGCACTGCGCCGGGAGTGCCCGGAATTTTGAAGTAAGCGCTATGGCGCTCTGCCCCATGGCTTTAAGCTGAAGGATGGCACCTACCGGGACGATATCCTGATGGTGAAGATGCTGTAACACAGACAGAACAAAACGCCGCTGACGGCTTCTAAAACCGTCAGCGGCGTTGTTACTTATTCAGTTAGAAACAAGTCTGAATCAGACCTTAGCCTCGCTGTTCTGCTCGGCCTTCTTGTAAGCAGAGAAGGAGTGGAACACGATGTTCAGGCCCAGGACAATCAGCAGGACGGCCAGGATCAGCTGCAGGCCGTTTGCAATGAACACAGCGCCCCAGGTGGTCTCACCAGCAGGGATGGTAACAGAGGCGGCAGTGCTGATGGCCTTGACCATAGCGATGAAACGCTGCACCAGAGCGGTGAAGGTGACGCACAGCATGATGATCAGCGGGGGGAACAGCATCTTGTTGCTGCGGCCGGTGACCTTCAGGAAGACGCACAGGGTGGCCAGAACCAGAGCGCTCAGCAGCTGGTTGGCAGAACCGAACAGGGGCCAGATGTTGGCGTAGCCGATCTTGGTCAGCAGGAAGCCAAAAGCCAGAGTCAGGAAGGTGGAGAAGTAGACGTTGCAGAACAGCTTACGCCAGCCTTCAGCGTGCTCCATATCGTCCACGCTGAACAGCTCCTGGAAGCTCATGCGGCCGATACGGGCCACGGCATCCAGACTGGTCAGAGCCAGAGCGGAAACGCACATGGTCATAAAGACGGTGGCGGCATACACGGGCACGCCGAACATCTCAAAGAAACCAGCAACACCGGTGGAGAAAATCTGGAACGGAGTACCGGCAGCGGGGGTGCCATCAGCGGCAGCAGCGGCACCGGCAACGCACAGAGCCAGAACAGCCAGCAGGCTCTCCAGCACCATGGCACCGTAACCGACCTTCAGCATATCCTTTTCGTTTTCAACGGTCTTGGAAGAAGTACCGGAAGAAACAAGGCTATGGAAGCCGGAAACAGCGCCACAGGCAACCGTGACGAACAGGATGGGGAACATGGTGCCCAGCTTCTCGTTGGTGAAACCAGTGAAGACAGGCAGATTCATGGTGGGGTGAGCCACCAGCAGGCCAACCACAGCACCGATGATCATGGCCACGAACATGAAGGTGGTCATGTGGTCACGGGGCTGCTTGAGCAGCCACATGGGCAGGACAGCGGCAAAGAAGATGTAGATGAAGGTGATATAGCTCCATGCAGCCTTACCAAAGATCAGGGGAACGTTAGCACCGATGACAAAGGACAGCACAATAAAGACGATGCTGATGACGCTCTCTTTCCAGCCGGAGAAGTTGAACTTCTTCTGGATGAGACCGAAGACAACAGCGAAGACCATGAACATGATGGAGACCATGCCGGCTGCACCGTTGGTCTGAGCAGCAGGAGACAGCTGAGTCACACCGTCCACAACGGTATAAGCGTTGAAGGTACCGGCGACCATGTCTGCAAAGGCAGCGATGACGATGCCGCAGAACAGCCAGCAGAACAGCAGGAACAGTTTACGGCCGGTCTTGCCGATGTACTTCTCAATCAGCATACCCATGGACTTGCCGTCGTTCTTGACGGAAGCGTACAGGGCACCGAAATCGGTAACAGCACCAAAGAAGATGCCGCCGATCAGGACCCACAGCAGAACAGGCAGCCAGCCGAAGGCAGCAGCCTGGATTGCACCGGTAACAGGGCCTGCACCGGCAATAGAGCTGAACTGGTGAGCAAAAACGGTCCAGCCGTTGGTGGGAACATAGTCCCGGCCGTCCTCATGGACAACAGCCGGGGTCTTAGCAGTGGGGTCGATGCCCCACTTGTTGGCCAGCCAGCGTCCGTAAAGCATGTAAGCACCAAACAGACACACGGCTGCGATCAATACGATGACCAGCGTGTTCATTTTTTTAACCTCTTTCCTTTTCTTTTCGTAAGGCAAAGAGGTCACGCCGTGGCATCTTTGCCCGAAAATTGTGTATACTTTATCCCCATTTTCATAATTTGTCAATATATTTTGAACCAGTTCAGAGGATGTGCCAATTCAGCCGAAAATATGGTAAGAAATTTTAGATGATTTTCTTTCACTTGTGAAGCGAGGAAAAGTGTACACTTATCAAATTGAAAACGATTCATACAAAGGACTTGACTTTCACACTTTCATGTGCTAAAGTGGTAACACAACGAAATCTTCTGATTCAAAAGCCCCGGCCTGTGCCGTGGAGGAGACTGTGATGACTGAGAAAAATTCCAGAAAAAATGAGACCATCGACGCATTGTTTGATGCCATTCTGAGCCTTGAGAGCCGGGAAGAGTGCTATGCCTTTTTTGAGGACCTGTGCACCGTGAAAGAGATCTCGGATATGGCTCAGCGGCTGGAAGCGGCAAAGCTGTTGCTGAACGGTCACACCTATGACCAGATCGTGAAAGAAGTGGAGATCAGTACGGCCACTATCAGCCGCATCAACCGCTGCATCCAATACGGCACCGGCGGTTATCAGAGCGTTATTGAGAAGGTCACGCCCAAGGAAAAAAAACAGTGACACCGGCTCGGCAGGGGACATAAGATGGGGTACACCTTATATAGAAAGGATGAGTGCCCTATGGCCACCACCAATTGCCCCATCACGCTGGAATGTCCGGCCCTGCCCCGTGTCAGGTTGGATCAGGCTGTCATCGACCTGCTGGAAAGCATTGCACTGCAGGAAAGCGCTCTGAGCCATATCCTCTGTGCGGAGAGCCAGAAGATGAAGACTGCCCTTGCCATGGACGAGATTGACCTGTGCAAGCTGCTGGAAGTGAACGATTCGGCCACGAACATGGTGCATGCCGTGGCAAATCTGGAGCTTGT
>CALDLZ010000437.1 GCA_937915335.1 uncultured Faecalibacterium sp. | reverse complement strand
TCCACAAGATCGGTCTTACCTATGTCTCCTGCAGCCCGTACCGCGTCCCGATCGCCCGTCTTGCCGCTGCGCAGGCTGCGATCAAGAACCCCCGCAAGTGATTGTGTGAGTGCTTGAGAAAGCACAAATAAGGCATCAAAGCCCCCTGGTTTCCGTAACAGGAAGCCGGGGGGCTTTTGCATAGAGAAAAATAAGATCAGTTTGTGGAAAAATTAAAGCAGTGCGGTGATCACACGATCCGCATCCCCATCGATACAGATGCTCTTTCCGGCGATTTCATTGGGGGCCAGCGCCTCGCCCAGATTGACGCAGGCGTACTGCGCATCGGGCCACTGGGCGGTCATACGCCAGAAGGGATATTTGATGATGCCCGGGGTATTATAGCCGGTGCCCAGCTCAAGGAAGAGCGTCCGGGTGGTCTCATGGCGACGCAGGAATTCGCTGTACCGTTCTGCGGCATCGTGCCAGCCTGCATCTTCCACAAAGGTATCGTCTGCCCGCAGATTCATGGCCAGCGGCTTGCCGCAATGGGGGCAGTGGGGTACGAGCTCGGTGGGAACCTGCATCTTCAGCGGGCCGGCCGGTTCGGTCAGAGTGCCGTCGTCCTCGATGCGCCAACCCTGTGCCTGCACCATCTGCCGCACCAGCGCTTCGTTATCAAAGGTTTCGGCGCGGCAGGGCTCAGAGCACTGGAACAGCCCGTAATCACCCTGAGTATAAAAAAGCCGCTTTTTGTCAAACCCGGCCTTCTGGAAGCAGTGATCCACATTGGTCGTCAGCACAAAATAGTCCTTGTCCTGCACCAATCGGAGCAAGTTCTGATAGGTGGGCTTGGGGGCATCCAGGTACCGATTGATGTAGATGTACCGGCTCCAGTAGGCCCAGTGCTCCTCCGGCGAGGCGAAGGGATAGAAGCCGCCGGAATACATATCGGCAAAGCGATACTTCGACGCGAAATCGTAGAAATATTTTGTGAAGCGCTCGCCGGTGTAGACGAAGCCTGCCGCTGTGGAAAGCCCGGCCCCAGCCCCGAGGATGACGGTATCAGCAGCATCAAGCGCGGCCTTGAGCTGCTCTGCACTGCCCGAGCTGGCGGGCATAGAGTGTTTTGTCCAAATCCTTGAAAACATTGAAGATCACCTTTTTTACGCTGGTTTCAGTTCGTAGAAAGTCCCGCACGGTCTGCACGGCGATCTCCGCGGCCCGATCATTCGGGAAGCCGAACACGCCGGTGGAAATGCAGCAGAACGCCAAGCTTTCCAGCCCGTTTTCCACCGCCAGCTCCAGACAGGAGCGGTAGCTGCTGGCCAGCTGGGCGCAGGCCGTTTCTGTCAGCCGCCCGGAGACGATGGGCCCTACCGTGTGCAGGATGTATTTGCAGGGCAGGTTGTAGGCGGGAGTGAGCTTGGCCTGCCCGGTGGGCTCTTCGTGGCCTTGTGCCTGCATCAGGCGGGCGCACTCCTGCCGCAGCTGTACCCCCGCAAAGGTGTGGATACAGTTATCGATGCAGGTGTGGTTGGGCACATAACAGCCGGTCATGCCGCTGTTGGCGGCATTGACGATGGCGTCACAGGCCAGCTGGGTGATATCCCCATGCCAGAGATAGAGCGCCGCCCCGTTTTCCACGAGCAGCGGCTCCAATGTGGAAAGCTCCACCACGCCCCGGCGGGCGGCTTCCTCCCGCAGATACTCATCCTGCACGGTCAGGAATCGCTGGGGCACTGCCCGGGGCGGGCGGACATTCATTAGGGCACGAAGCAGCTGCTTCTGGCCTGCCGTGTCCGCTGGAATAGCCAATTCCCGGTATTCCGGTTCCTCAGCCAGCAGTTCCCGGATGAGGAATTGCCTTCGCTCTGACTGATTCATGGATATCACCTCCGACTTTATCATTATATAACTTTTTGATAAAATGCCAAAGGCTCCCCTTTTGGGGGAACACCTCGAAAATGGGATTCGTGGCCTCGCCGTACTGGCTCTTGACGATGGGGTTGGCGATGCACATTTCTTTTGCAGCCATGTTGTTCTCAAACACTGCCTTGCCGTGCAGACGAATCCAGGCGTACTCGGGACTGGAAACGGAAATCTCGCTTTCGGCAAGATTATGATACCCAAGCTTTTTCCTTTTGTAAAGTATGCACTTTTTTGTAGCTTAGTTACTTTGATGTAACCATTGGCAGTCACCCCAGCAAGCGCAATGTTGAAATACGTTCATTTGACAAAATACTTTTGCTAATTTATACTGGAAAGCACATTCACGTTCAGAAAATAAGGATAAAAGGATAGGAAGAATTGTCATGTTGACTTTGGATAAGATCTACCACGCCGCCTTTGTGCTCAAGGATGTCGCCCGCAAGACTGACCTGATCGAGGCACCCAAGCTCTCCAAGGACTGCCATATCTACCTCAAGACCGAGAACCTGCAGGTGACTGGCAGCTTCAAGGTGCGCGGTGCTTACTATAAGATCAGCCAGCTCTCCAAGGAGGAGAGCGAGAAGGGCGTCATCGCCTGCTCTGCCGGCAACCATGCCCAGGGTGTGGCACTGGCCGCTACCCGCCGGGGCATCAAGAGCATCGTCTGTATGCCGGATGGTGCCCCCATTATGAAGGTGGAGAACACCAAGAGCCTGGGCGCGGAGGTCTGCCTGGTGCCCGGCACCTACGATGATGCCCACGACAAGGCTGTGGAGCTGCAGGAAGAGACCGGCATGACTTTCATTCACCCCTACGACGATGAGCAGGTCATCGCGGGCCAGGGCACCATTGGCCTGGAGATCCTCGACCAGCTGCCCGATCTGGATGCGGTCATCGTGCCCGTGGGCGGCGGCGGACTGATCTCCGGCGTGGCGTTTGCCATCAAAAGCCTGCGCCCCGAGGTCAAGGTCTACGGTGTGCAGGCCGAGGGTGCCCCCAGCATGTACCGCAGTCTGCACGAGCA
Organism: uncultured Faecalibacterium sp.; assembly: GCA_937915335.1. Taxonomy (GTDB): domain Bacteria; phylum Bacillota; class Clostridia; order Oscillospirales; family Ruminococcaceae; genus Faecalibacterium. Next base: position 5,917 of record CALDLZ010000437.1, on the reverse strand, counting down.
CAAGTACCAGACCCTGAAAAACGCCGCCACTTTTGCGGACGGCATTCAGGTCAAGACCCCTGGCGAGCTGACCTACCAGCTCTGCGAGCAGTATGTGGATGACATCGTGACTGTCACCGAGGACGAGACCGCTGCCGCCATTCTCTCCCTGATGGAAAACCAGAAGCTGGTGGCTGAGGGGGCCGGTGCGGTGCCTGTGGCGGCGGCCCTCTTCCACAAGCTGCCCATTGAGGGCAAAAAGGTGGTCTGCCTGGTGTCCGGCGGCAACATTGACGTGAATATCCTCAACCGTGTCATCACCCGTGGTCTGGTGATGAGCGGCCGCAAGGCAAACCTGACCATCGCACTGGAGGACAAGCCCGGCCAGCTGGAAAAAGTGGCCGCTGTCGTCTCCCGCTGCGGCAGCAATGTGGTTTCCGTCCTGCATGACGGTTCCGACCCCAACATGCCCATCTCCAGCTGCTTCCTTAAACTGGCACTGGAGACCCGTGACCATGCCCAGATCGAGCAGATCCGGCAGGAGCTCACCAAAGAGGGCTTCCAGCTGGTAGCAGAGCGCGTATAACATGCGGCAGGTATCATCTGTGGAACTTTACCCGGGCAGCCAGGAGGAACGACTCCCGGGTTTTGTGCCGCGGTTCCCACACTTGGCCAGCTGCTCCATGTTGAGCCGCTACCCCAGGCAGACAGCCCCGTGGCATTGGCACAAAAGCGTGGAGCTGTTTTATGTCAAAAGCGGCGCTCTGGTGTATCACACACCCGGTGGACAGCGGCTGTTTCGCGCCGGGTCGGGCGGGATGGTCAACAGCAATGTCCTACACCAGACACAGGCTCTTGCACAGGCAGGGGAGTGCGTCCAGTATGTCCATCTGTTTGAGCCGGAACTGGTGGCGGGGATTCCGGGAGGGATCGTGGAACAGAAGTTTGTGGCCCCGCTGCTTCAGGCTCCGGGACTGGAATTGATCGCGCTTTCGCAGGAGGAACCGGCACAGGCTGAGACGCTGGAACTGCTGCGAAAAAGCTTTGCATTGGATGAAACCGCGTTCGGGTATGAGCTGCAATTGCAGGCGCTGCTTTGCGCTGTCTGGGAGCGGCTGATACAACAGGTGCGGCCCGAACAGGCGGCACCCGAGCTGGAACGGGATGCCAGTGCCAGGATCAAGCCGATGATGCTTTATATCCATACCCATCTGGCTGAAAAGCTGACGGTGGAAGAGCTGGCGGCGGCAGCGTTTTGCAGTGAGCGGGCGTGCTATCGGCTCTTCCAAGGCTGCCTGCATACCACGCCGGGAGAGTATATCCGCAGTACCCGCCTGCAGATGGCCTGTAAGCTTTTAATGGAGACGGAACTTTCCATGACGGCGATCGCTCAGCAGTGCGGCTTGGGCAGCAGCAGCTACTTCGGGGCACAATTCCGACAGGAATTTGGCTGCACACCCACGGCATACCGGCTGAAATGGCAGGATCTTGAGAAAGGATGGCATGAATGCGATAGTATGCCAGTGCCCGGAAAAATATAATAAGGGTACAAGAAAGCCATCCACAACTTCATCATAAGACAAAGGGGAGCCTGACAGGTGTGTCAGACTCCCCTTTGTTGCAGTGGATGGTATTATTTCTGCACGCCGCTCTCGCACTGCTCGATGAACTGCTTGGCCACCCGGGGGCTGCGGCCGCCGGCGCGGATGGCGAAGGACTCGGCCTTGACCAGCAGCTCTTCCATGGGCATCTGGATATGATGCTGCTTGGCCAGTTCCTCCAGAATGGCGGCAAAGCGGGCCTTTTCGGGCCGCTGGAAGGTGACGGTCAGGCCGAACCGGGCGGAAAGGCTCATCAGCTCCTGCCGGGTATCGGCTTCGTGGATATCATCACCGGTGCGGTCAGTCAGGGTCTCCTTGATGAGGTGGCGGCGGTTGGAGGTGGCATAGACCGCAATGTTCCGGGCCCGGCCGCCCACGCTGCCCTCAAGGATGGCCTTCAGGGCGGCGAAATTGTCATCGTTGGAAGAGAAGCTCAGGTCATCGATGAAGAGGATGAACTTGAGCGGGTTCGCCGCCAGCTTGTCCATCAGGTCGGGGATCTGATAGAGCTGGTTCTTTTTGACCTCCACCAGCCGCAGGCCGTCGGCGGCATACTCATTGGCAATGGCCTTGACGGTGCTGGATTTGCCAGTGCCGGCATCACCGTAGAGTAGAACATTGTTGGCAGGGGAGCCGGCCAGCAGGGCGCGGGTGTTAGCGATGACCTTTTCCCGCTCCTTCTCGTAGCCGGGCAGTTCGCTGAGCTTCTGGGGGTCTGGATATTTCACGGGCACCAGCTGGCCGTTTTCCACGGTGAATACATGGTGCTTGGCGAACATGCCGTAACCCTTTTTCCCGGCTTCCCGCATCCGCTGGCTGTAAGCAGTGGTCAGGTCGAGCTGTTTTACCTCCCACCGGGGCAGGAAAGCCAGCTCCCGGGCCTGTTCGGCGGAGAAACCGGCGGCTTCCAGCAGCTTGTCCAGAGACAGACCGCAGAGCTGCTGCAAAAAGGCCAGCTCGCTGTTCAGGGCGGCTTCCATCACCGGCGAGAGCTGCCCGGCGGCGGCCTGCCGCACGCAGACAGTCTCGGTTTCCAGCACGGCGTTGGAAAGGTAATCGCCCAGGTTGGTGGTGTGCTCGAACAGGGCGGCTTCAAAGGCAGCAACAGCACCGCACACCGGGCTCAGGTCGGGGACGGCGGGGTCCAGCTGGTCGGTCAGCTCCACCAGCTTTGCCACCACAGGGTCCCTCAGCATGGCACGGAAAATCACAAGCCCGTGAAGCCGGGCATTCCATTCACGAAGTTGCATTATTGAACTCTCCTCTTGAAAGAACCTCTCAGGCGCTGCGCGCCAGCTCCCCTGGCAGGGAAGACTTTTACAAAAGTATACTCTCAGATGAAGTCCTCTGCAAGTGTGTGTTTAATTATCTTCATCTTTCGCCTGATTCACTTTACGAATCGTCGATTGACAAAGGCCCGATTTATAGTATAATTGACCCAACGTTCAAATTGGAATGCGCGACATGAAAAGAGACGTGTCTGAGGGAAATTATATTGAGAGTGTAAGAGGAAAAGGAACAGGAGCAACTTACCATGCAGTTAAATGGTTCGCAAATTTTTGTTGAAGTTCTCTGCGAACAGGGCGTGGACACCATCTTCGGCTATCCCGGCGGTGCTGTGCTGAACCTGTACGACGAGCTGTATAAGAATTCTGACCGCATTACCCATGTGCTGACTGCCCACGAGCAGGGCGCATCCCATGCGGCGGACGGCTACGCCCGTGCGACGGGCCGAACCGGCGTGGTGCTGGCTACCAGCGGCCCGGGTGCCACCAATCTGGTCACCGGTATTGCCACCGCCTACATGGATTCGGTGCCTATGGTCGCCTTTACCGGCAACGTGGCCACCCCGAGTCTGGGCAAGGACAGCTTCCAGGAAGCCTATATCGAGGGCATCACGATGCCCATTACCAAACATAATTTCACGGTACGCCGGGTGGAAGACCTGGCCGACACCATGCGTGCGGCCTTCCGCATTGCACAGAGCGGCCGCAAAGGCCCGGTGCTGGTGGATATCCCCAAGGATGTCACCGCCGCTGTCTGCGAGTTCACCCCCAAGCAGCCGGAAAAGATCCGCACCGTGACCACCTACGATGAGCAGCAGGTCAAGTGGGCAGCCGAGATCATCAACGCGGCCAAGCGCCCGCTGGTCTACTTCGGCGGCGGCGTGCGGAGTGCCGCTTCCTGCCAGCCCCTGCGTGACCTCATCCACAAGGCAGAGATCCCCGCCACCTATACCCTGATGGCCGCAGGCGTTGTGCCCTACGGCGACCCGATGAATATCGGCATGATCGGGATGCATGGCTGCTACACCTCCAACCGGGCGGTAGCGGACTGCGATGTGCTGATCGCACTGGGCACCCGCTTCTCTGACCGTGTGGCCCTGAATCCCAAGACCTTCGCCAAGAACGCGACCATCATCCAGATCGACATCGATGCCAGCGAGCTGGGCAAGAATGTGGATGTTGACCTTTCCATCGTGGGCGATGCCGCTTACGTCCTGCGCGGGATGCTGCCTCTCATTGAGGAAAAGAAGCACCCCGACTGGATGAAGATGATCCATGAGTGGCAGGCACAGGATTACCACCCTGTGTCTGACCCCACCCGCCTGATGCCCCATCAGGTCATCGGCGAGGTGTGCAGCCAGTGCGGCCCCGAGGCCGTGTATGTCACCGACGTGGGTCAGCATCAGATGTGGGCGGCCCAGTATATCCGTCACACCAAGAGCCGCGGCTTTATCACCAGCGGCGGTCTGGGCACCATGGGCTTTGGCTATGGCGCGGCCATCGGCGCGCAGATGGCGCTGGGCCGGGACCAGCGGGTGGTAATGTTCACCGGTGACGGCTCCTTCCACATGAACCTCAACGAAGCCTGCACCGCTGTCAGCTACGAGCTGCCTATCATCACGGTCATCTTCAATAATTCCGTGCTGGGCATGGTTCGCCAGTGGCAGACCGCTTTCTACGAAAAGCGCTACTCCCAGACCGACCCCCACCGCCGCACCGACTTCGTCAAGCTGGCTGAGGGCTTTGGCCTGAAGGGCTACCGCTGCAAAAACCTCCCCGAGTTCCAGGCCGCGTTTGCCGATGCCCTCAAGCAGAAGGGCCCCACCTGGATCGAGTGCATCATCGACAAGGATGAAAAGGTCTTGCCCATGATCCCCGGCGGCGGCGACATCAACGATATCATCATGGAATAAGGAGGACAAGCCCCATGGAATCCAAACGCAGAGTCATCAGTCTGCTGGTGGACAACCAGAGCGGTGTTCTGGCCCGGGTGTCCAACCTGTTCTGCCGCCGCGGCTTCAACATCGACAGCCTGACGGTGTCCGCCACCAACGACCCGGCGGTCAGCCGCATCACCGTGACCATCACCAGCGACGAAAAGGCGTTGAGCCAGCTGATCCTTCAGACCGAGCGTCTGGAGGTGACCCGGCAGGTGTTCGTGCTGGACCACGATAATTCGCTGGAACGGGAGCTGCTGCTACTGAAGGTAGCCGCAGATGTCCACAACCGCAGTGAGCTGCGGGAGATCGCCAGCATTTACAAGGCAAAGATCATCGACCTTTCCCCCGACAGCATGGTGTTCGAGTTGACCGGCCGTCCCGAGAAGGTGGATGCCTTCCTCAAGATCCTGGCGGACTACACCATTCTGGAGCTGTGCCGCACCGGCGTTACCGCGTTGGAGCGCGGCGGGATGCACCAGCACATGCAGAAGCCCCCGCAGGAAGTGCGCAGCGCCCAGCTGCCCCTGCCCGGCACCCACTGCCCGCAGTAATGAACCCCACCGTCAATGCTAACGCATTGCCACCGCCCCTATTAGGGGAGCTGGCGCGAAGCGCCTGAGGGGTTTGATCAGTTTTCCATAGAAACCTATTTGCAAATAAAAACAGGAAAGAGTAAAAGGAGACTACTATCATGGCAATCAAGAAATACTACGATTCCGACTGCAACCTCGGCGTGCTGGACGGCAAGACCGTCGCTGTGATCGGCTTCGGCAGCCAGGGCCACGCCCATTCCGAGAACCTGGCCGAGAGCGGCGTGAACGTTGTTGTCGGTCTGCGCAAGGGCTCTGCTCACTGGGCAAAGGCCTCTGAGTTCGCAGCTACCCACCCGAACTTCAAGGTCATGGAAGTCGAAGAGGCTGCCAAGGCTGGCGATGTCGTGATGATGCTGGTCCCCGATGAGCTGTGCGCTGATATCTACAACAAGCAGGTCGCACCCTATATGACCGAAGGCAAAGCTCTGGCATTTGCACACGGCTTCAACATCCACTTCAAGACCATCACCGCTCCCAAGAACGTTGACGTGATTATGATCGCTCCCAAGGGCCCCGGG
>CALDLZ010000436.1 GCA_937915335.1 uncultured Faecalibacterium sp. | reverse complement strand
CATTGACAACGCCCTTGGTTTCCAGTGCGAACACTTTCAGCTCTGCATAATGAGTGGTTGCCATTAGCAGCACGCCACGGCGGCGCAGCTCCTCGATGATGGCCACGGCCAGCGCAGCACCCTCGGCAGGGTCTGTGCCGGCCCCCAGCTCATCCAGCAGCACCAGCGTACGGGGCATGGCAAGCTCCAAAATGCCGGTAATTTTCTTCATGTGGCCGGAGAAGGTGGACAAGCTCTGCTCAATGCTCTGTTCGTCGCCGATATCCACAAGGAACTCATCGAACACGCAGATCTCGCTGCGCTCGTCAGCAGGGATCAGGAAGCCGCACTGCGCCATTGCGCACAGCAGACCGGCCGTTTTCAAAGTAACAGTCTTGCCGCCGGTATTCGGGCCGGTGATGATAAGAGAATCGTAATCCCTGCCCAGCGCAATATCAACAGGCACACACTTTTTCGGGTCGATAAGCGGGTGGCGTGCCCGGATCAGTGAGAAGGAGCTATCAGAACGGACAGTAGGCTTAAACGCCTTCATATCCAAAGCCAGCCGTGCTTTTGCCAGCAATACATCGATTTCCAGCATTGCCTTATAGCTGTACTGGAACTGGGGTTCAATGGCAGCCACCTGCGCCGTAAAGGCCACGAGGATACGCTCGATTTCTTGAGCTTCCTGCGCGCGATACTGTAAAATGCGGGCGTTTGCCTCCACCACAGCCTGCGGCTCCACAAAGACAGTGGCACCGGTCGATGACACGTCGTGGATGATACCGCTCACCTCGCCACGATACTCGCTCTTGACCGGCACAACATACCGGCCATTGCGGATAGAGACCACACTCTCCTGCAGGTACTTGGAGGTATCCATATTGCGAACCATGCTTTCCAGCCGGTCACGGATGCTGTTTTCTGTGGCGCGAATCTTTTTGCGCAGTTCATTCAGAGTGTGCGATGCCGTGTCAGCCATGGCATCCGGAGCCAGAATGGCACTGGAGATCTGCTGTTCCAGGCCCGGCTGAGGTGCCAGTGCATAAAACAGGTCGTCCGTAGGCAGAGCATCATGCTCTGAGGAGCCATACCAACTGCTCAGGTTCTGGAAGTTGTGCAGGGCACCGGCTACCATCAGCAGCTCACCCATAGAGAGCACGCCGCCCTTGACCGCACGGGTCACCAGAGCGCTGACACCCTCGACCCCGCCAAAACGCGGGGATCCATTCTTGATGAGCAGACTGTTAATGGCATCGGTCTGTTCCAACGCGTAGCGTACCGCGTCCGGGTCACACTGGGGCTCAAGCGCCAGCAGCTGCTCCTTTGCTTCCTCGCACACACAACCATCAGCTGCACGCGCGATGATCTTATCAAGCTCCAAGGTTTTCAAATAGCTTGTTTCCATTTTTGTTCCCTATATCAAAAGTATTTTTTCCGGTCAGGGCAGAACGGATTTCAGAAAATCATAGCTTTTCAGCGGCTTGTCCAGATGGGTCAGAGCGTAGCGCTCTGCCGCCGCAGACAACTTTGCCAGACTGCCGACCGAGATCTTGAACGCGAATATTTTCTTATCCTCTACAAGGCAGATATGCCGCAGTGCGTACAGTGCACCGGTATCCAGATTGCAGGTCTTGCCTGCCTTCTGGGCGCAGTCCTCACAGAGAAGGATTCCCTCCTGCGGGTCAAGATAAAATGCCGCCCCGTCATACTTCTCACAGTTCTTACAGCAAACCAGCTGTGGCAGAAAACCACACTCGCTCATGGTGCGCAGTTCAAACACTGCCTTGACCACCCGCAGGTCGGTCTTGCCTTCGCTGATCATATACAAACAGTTCAGCAGTAAGCGCAGTTCCCGGGCTGCTTCCTCCCCGGTGGGCGAAAGTGCCGCCGCCATCTCCGCAATATACATGGCAAGGCTCATGCCTTCAATGGACGTAGAGATGCCGTGAAAGACATTTCGCACCTCTGCTTCCCGGATGGTATACATATTCCGCCCCGGCAGCAGAACAAATTCCGAATAGCAAAAAAGCCCGCAGGCGCTGAATAATTTGTTCTTCAGCCGCAGGCTGCTCTGTGCCGAAGCTGAGATCACCCCCAGCTCCGGTGTCAGAATGGTCAAAATCCGGTCAGATTCTTTATACCGTGTCTCCTTTAGCACAAGCCCCAGTGTTACGATCGTATCCATCTGCGTGTTCTCCCTGCCGGAACGTAGCAGTTCCGGACATCCTTCAGAGAAAGATCAGCGGTTATTCGGGTTCTGCTTAAAGCCAAAGTTGTTCAGCAGGAACTCGTTGTCCCGCCAATCCGCCTTGACCTTGACCCAACACTGCAGGTTGACCCGGCAGCCCAGAAACTCCTCACAATCGGCACGGGCAGAGCTGGCGATTTTTTTCAGCATTGCACCACCCTTGCCGATGACCATTCCCTTGTGGCTCTCCCGCTCACAGTAGATATTTACATCAATATCCACAAGATCGGTGCCGGGGCGCTCCTTGAAGCGCTCCACTACCACAGCAATGCCGTGTGGGATCTCATCCCGCATATACAGCAATGCCTTCTCACGGATGACCTCTGCTACCAACTCCTTTTCCGGCATATCGGTGTAAGCATCATCATCGAAGTAGTGGGGGCCCTCCACAGCATACTGGCTCAGGGCATCGAACAGCTCTTCACAGTGGTCATCCGCACGGACACTGACAGTGTAAATCGCATCAAACACGCCCAACGCCTTGAGTTCTTCCTTGCGGGCTTCCAAGTCTGCGGGCTCCTTGACAAGGTCAGTCTTATTGATGACGGCAATGGCCGGGCCGCCGCTGCCGCGCAGAGCATTCACCAGAACCATTTCCGGCTCATTCAGGGCACCGTAGGGCTCAAACAGCATCATGGAGACATCCACGTCCGCAATGGAATCGCTGGCCGTCTTGTCCATCCGCTTGCCAAGCTTGTTGTGGGCCTTGTGCACACCCGGGGTATCCAATAGGACATACTGCAAGGGACCACGAGTCACAACGCCAGTAATGCGAGTGCGGGTCGTCTGGGGCTTAGAGGTAACGATGGCCACCTTTTCCCCCACCAACCGGTTGGTCAGACTAGATTTGCCCACATTGGGGCGGCCAATGATCGCTACGAACACAGAAGAGGTATCATAATGCTGCTGCATGGGTGCT
>CALDLZ010000435.1 GCA_937915335.1 uncultured Faecalibacterium sp. | reverse complement strand
TATGAAAGGAAGTATCACGGATGAGCAAACAGAGCTGGCGGGGCAGCACCCTGCTGAACCCGGAACCGCCGGTACTGGTATCCTGCGGGCCGCTGGAAACGCCCAACCTGATCACCATCGGCTGGACGGGCACCATCTGCACTCAACCCAGCATGGTGAGCATCAGTGTCCGCCCCGAGCGGTACAGCCACCATCTGATCAGGGAGAGCGGACAGTTCGCCATCAACCTGCCCACCGAGCAGTTGGTGCGCGCGGTGGACTGGTGCGGCGTGAAGAGCGGCCGCGATAACGACAAATTCGCCGCCTGCAAGCTGCACGCAGCTCCCGGCAGTGTCCTGACCGACTGCCCCATTCTTGAGGAAAGCCCCGTAAACCTGGAGTGCAGGGTCACCCAGGTCATCCCGCTGGGCAGCCATGACCTGTTTCTTGCCGAAGTCGTCGCCTGCGACGTGGACGAGAGCCTGCTGGATGAAAACGGTAAGCTCTGTCTTGATAAGGCCAAGCTCATTGTGTACAGCCACGGCGAGTATCTGAGCCTGGGCAAGAAGCTGGGCACATTCGGATACAGTGTGCGGAAGAAAAAGCCCCTGAAAAAGAAGCACTGAACAGACAAGCCGCCGAAGGAATCATCCTTCGGCGGCTGTTGCTTTTCATAGTGAAATTTTTCTTCTATCAGTTTTCCAGAACAGAATAATTGGAAAGATCAAAGAGATTTTCACTTACCTTTGTGCTAATGGAATTATAGGTAATCGTCTCTTTAACAGGCCGCTTATCAGTAGTGTAGTACAATCCTTCCACCACACGGTATTTCAGTACATTGCCTTCAAAACAGTAGATGTATCGCACCTGATTTCCGTAAACATTCTTTTTCTGAATTTCGGCATAGTATTCTTTTCCATTTACTTCATAGGTGCCTGTTGTCATTGTTGCAATTTCTGCACTTGTCGGGAAATTGCATCCGGTCTTTGCGCTGTTGAGGTAGTTTTTTATAACGGAATTCGTCGTCTTTGTTGCGTAGTTTCCATCGATCACGTAGTAATTATCGCCTTTTTTCAAAACCGTGATATATGCTTCACCGGAATCCTGGTAATTGACGGAATACACATCATTCCCACGAACCGCACATCTGTAATGTGTTGCATAGCCGTCCATATCTGTCACATAATCGGCATCAACGTTTCCCGTCGTGTACAGCAAAAGCTTTGTGGCCTTATTCGCTGTGTTCGTGCTCGAAGAGCTGCTAGAACTGCCAGCGGAATTGCTACTGGAATCAGAAGAGCTAGAAGAGCTATCAGATGCACTGGAAGCGCTGCTTCCTGCTGTACTGTTGGATTCTGCCGGAGAAGCAGGTGCCTCGCCGCCTTCACCACACCCCGTCATCAGCACCGCCGCCATCACTGCCATTGTCACGGCACAAGATAACACCTTCAGAATGTCTTTTTTAAACCGCATAAAATCCACTCCTTATTTTGCAAATCCCAAATTTTTATAAACTTATTAGACTTTTTATGTCTATCAAGTTTATGTAATTATACCACAATCCACTCTATACTGCAAGACAATAATAAACTGTATGGTCAAAAATTAAATTGTATAGACAATGGAGGGATTTCATGGATTATGCCGCTGTCGGCAAGAGGATTCGTGCCCAAAGAAAAAAGCTAAACCTCTCCCAGGAAGAGCTGGCTGAAATGGTCAACATCTCCACAGTACACATGAGCCATATCGAAACAGGTTACACTAAATTAAGCCTGCCTGTTCTTGTAGACCTTGCCTGTGCATTGGGTGTGCGCACGGATGATTTAATTTTTGATAAAGAATCTCTGGCACGTGAAGAGCTGTTAGAAGAGATCACACTTGAGCTTAAGGGCTGTTCTAAAAATCAGCTTCTTGTCTTACGACAAATCCTAGTAAGCTCCAGAGACGCCCTCTACAAGTATCTGTCCGATTAAATAGCAGCAGCCGCCGAAGGAATCATCCTTCGGCGGCTGTTGCTTTCCCTGATACTATTTTATCGGTTCTCCCCGCGCTGGGCAAGGCGGGAGAACCGCTTTTCCTTTTCGTCGTCCTTCTCGGCATCCTCGGCCGTGGCGACAGGGGTCAAACGAACCTCCGTCACGCGGCGCTTGGCGGTGCGGGTGACCACACCTTCGTACTCGCCCAGCGTAAAGCGGTCACCGACCTTGGGCAGGTGGTGGGTCTTTTCCTGTACCAGACCATTGACGGTATTGGAATCGATCTCATCATCCTCGGGCAGGTCGAGTTCTTCATACAGGTCATCGACACTGGCAGAACCGGACACCAGCCAGCTGCCATCCGACTGTTTGCGGAAGTCCTCAGTGGCTTCATCGTGCTCGTCCCAGATCTCACCCACCAGTTCCTCGAGGATGTCCTCCAACGTGATGATGCCCTCGGTGCCGCCGTATTCATCCACGACGACCGCCATGTGGTGATGCTGTTCCCGCAGGGTGCGAAGCAGCTGGGAAATCTGGGTAGAACCCGTGGTGTACAGGGTGGGCACCACCAAATCATCGATCTTCGTGACCTTTTTCAGACGGGCAATATAGAAATCCTTTTCATGTACCACGCCAATGATATTATCAATGGTGCCATGGTAGACCGGCAGACGGGAATAGCCGGATTCCGCAAAGGTCTGGGCCAGCTCCTCCAGCGAGATATCATCCTCCACGGCCACCACATCCACACGGGGGGTCAGGATCTCTTCCACCTCCACGTCATCAAACTCGATGGCGCTGCGGATAAGCTCACTCTCCCGGTCCGTCAGTTCGCCGTCATTCTCGGCCTCGCTGACCATGGTCATCAGCTCACCCTCGGTGATAGTGTCGCTCTCGCCGCTGTGGATAAAACGGCCCAGCAGCTTCTTCCACTGGGTGAACAGCCAGGTCAGCGGGGTCAGCAAAGCCATCAGGATATTCAGGATGGGCGATACCGCCGTTGCCACCTTTTCGGGCATCTCCTTGGCCAGGCTCTTGGGGGTCACTTCGCCAAAGATCAGCACAACGACCGTCAGCACGATGGTGGACACCGTCGCGCCGCGCTCGGCACCCAGCATCCGGGTGAACAGGATGGTGCCGATGGAAGCGGCGGCGATATTCACGATATTGTTGCCGATGAGGATGGTGGAGAGCAGCTTATCATACTGCTCCGACATTGCCAGCACCCGGGCGGCAGAGGTGTCGCCATCCTCGGCGCGGCTTTTCAGGCGGATCTGATTCAGGGAGGAAAATGCGGTCTCGGAGGCGGAGAAAAAGGCGGAGAAAGCCACCAATATCACCAGCGCCGCCCAGAGCGTCATACTGCCATCGTCCATAATAAAGGGAAATCACACTCCTAATACTATTAACCCCCTCTGACGAAACCAGTTACTTTGCGTGAACTGCCAAGGCCGCCCCTATCAGGGGAGGTGGCATTGCGAAGCAATGACGGAGGGGTTGATACCAAAAATGTGCTTCCCACCGTGGCTGTTCCGCGATGAAAAGCACATCAATGTTAATTGTTATAATACCATATTCGGCACGGTGGTGCAAGCATTACCGCTTATTCCACCGTTCCAACAGGTAAAACCCGTGTAAATTATTTCAGCACCAGGGCGCTGCCGTCGTAATCCACAGTCAGGGTGCTGCCCTCGGCATAGCTGCCCTGAATGATGGCCTTGGCGATCAGGGTCTCCACACGGCTCTGGATGAACCGCTTGATGGGACGGGCACCATAGACGCTGTCGTAGGCAGAATCGATGATGTAGTCCTTGGCGGCGGTGGTGACCTCCAGATTCAGGTGCTTGCCCTCGTCCATCCGCTTGCGCAGGTCAGCCAGCTGCAGATCCACGATCTTCCGCATCTCGTCCTTGGTCAGGCTCTTGTAGTAGACGATCTCGTCCAGACGGTTCAGGAACTCGGGGCGGAACTTCGTCTTGAGCAGAGCATCGATCTGCTTCTTGGCTTCGTCGCTCAGCTCGTTGGAGCCCTGTGCGCGGCGCTGCTCCAGATCGTTCAGGATGATGTCGCTGCCCAGGTTGGACGTCAGGATGATGACCGTGTTCTTGAAGTCCACGGTGCGGCCCTGGCTATCGGTGATGCGGCCGTCGTCCAGCACCTGCAGCAGGATGTTGAACACATCGGGGTGGGCTTTCTCCACCTCATCGAACAGCACCACACTGTAGGGTTTGCGGCGGACAGCCTCGGTCAGCTGGCCGCCCTCTTCATAACCGACGTATCCCGGAGGCGCGCCGATCAGACGGCTGACGCTGAACTTCTCCATATACTCAGTCATGTCGATACGCACCATGTTGCGCTCATCGTCAAACAGGGCCTGTGCCAGCGCCTTGGCCAGCTCGGTCTTGCCAACGCCCGTGGG
>CALDLZ010000434.1 GCA_937915335.1 uncultured Faecalibacterium sp. | reverse complement strand
TTCGTGCAGGATGGTTCCATCCCCACCGATGGTCAGGATGACATCCGTTCGTTTCAGACACTCCTGCTGGGGCAGATACTCCACACCCATCGTCATACACTCAGCCTGCATTTTTTCTTGCATCAGCACCTGTGCACCGTGGGTCAGCAGGATCTGTGCCGCACGCTGGGAGATCCCATAAGCCATCGCTTTGCCGGGGTTCGGAGAAATGTAGACAGTCATCATCCACGCACTCCCTCATTTATATCCTAAGGTTCAGCGATCCAGTGTAGAATGGCTGGATGCCACAACCTGCTCAGCGACGGAATCATCCAGTACACCAGGTTCGTCACTCTTCTGGACGAACATCAGATACTCAATGTTACCCTCGGGGCCCTTGACGGGGCTGAAATCCAGCCCACGAACCTTGAAGCCATTGGCAGCCGCATAGCCCATAGCATTGTGCAGAACTTCACGGTGAGTAACCGGGTCACGGACAACGCCATTCTTACCCACCTTCTCGCGGCCTGCCTCAAACTGAGGCTTCACCAGACAGACACCCATAGCGTCCGGGGTGGTAATGGCCTGTGCCACCGGGAAAATATGATGCAGTGAGATGAAGGAAACATCCACGCTGAAAAATTCAATGGGTTCTGCCAGCTGGTCAGGGGTCACATTGCGGATATTCGTACGCTCCATGTTCACCACACGTTCATCCGTACGCAGGCTCCATGCCAGCTGACCATAACCCACATCGACAGCGTAAACCTTGACGGCACCATTCTGTAACATACAGTCCGTAAAGCCGCCGGTAGAAGCACCAATGTCCATGCAGACCTTGCCCTTGGGGGTCAGCGGGAAGCACTGCATCGCCTTTTCCAGCTTCAAGCCGCCGCGGCTGACATAGCCGATATCGTGGCCGCGCACTTCCACCTTGGCATCCTCTTTGATCATCTCCCCGGCCTTGTCTACCTTCTGCTCGTTAACAAAGACCACGCCGGACATGATCATTGCCTTGGCGCGCTCACGGCTCCGGATCAGACCATGCTGAACCAGATATTGATCCAATCGAACCTTCTTCAAGATTCTGCTCCTTTCCATGTACGGATGGTCTGGGCCAGATGTTCCGCATCCAGACCAGTGCTCTGCTTGATCTGCGGAACGGTCGCATGGGGCAGGCGCACCTCTTCCACTCCACGGTGGATGTAAGTGCCCTGCCAGCCCGCTTTCCGCAGAGCTATTTCCAGATGTTCCCCGATGCCGCCGCAGGAGACGCATTCCTCCGCAAACAAAACAACATCATAACGTGAGATTTCAGAGACGAATTCAGGTGTAAAGGGATATATCTTTACAAGCTTATAGACATCACAAGCGATGTTTTCTTCACCCAAGCGCTTTGCCGCAGTCAGCACATCCTCCACTTCGTCGGCATAGCTGACCATGACGACCTTGGCATCAGGAGTCGTATAAAGCCGATCATACGCATTGCCGGAACAGCCAAACCGCGCCAATACTGCACTTTCGCCGCCACGCGGATACCGGATGGCCCGGGGCCCCTGAACCTCATCACTGAGCAGGATGGGCAGCCAATGCCGCAGCTCTGCATAGTTGGAAGGTGAATAAATCGGGATCCCCACCTGGCTCAGAAAAGCCGGGTCAAAAATGCCCTGATGGGTCTCACCATCCGCCGGAACAAAACCGGCACGGTCAATGGCAAAGACAACATTCTCCTTGAGCAGATTCACGTCATGGATGATCTGGTCATAGGAACGCTGCAGAAAGGTAGAGTAAATGCAGACCACCGGCAGCATTCCCTGGCTGGCAAGACCCGCCGCAAAAGTGACTGCATGCTGTTCTGCCATGCCCACATCAAAGAAGCGCTTCGGGTGGGTATGCGCAAAGAACTGCAAACCAGTACCATACTTCATGGCCGCAGTGATGGCGCAGATCTTCTCATTCTCCGCGCCCTCTTTGTTCAGGACATTACCGAACACCGTTGAGAAGGATTCCTTGGGAGCCACCTCTGGGTCTGGAATGCTGTTGACCAGATCAAAGGTCGAAACGCCATGGAAGTTGCCGGGGTTGCTCTCGGCAGGTGCATAGCCCTTGCCCTTTTTCGTCACAATGTGCAGGAAATGCGGGCCGGGCTGGCTGCGAATACCGCGCAGGATCTCCTCCAGTTCCGGCTCGTTATGGCCATCGAAGGGGCCGTAGTAGTGGAAGCCCATATCCTCGAACATAGTGGAGTGGTACATTGCCCGGCGCACCATAGCCTTGCCGCTCTGGATCACCGTTTTCAGTGGCGGTCCCACAAAAGGCACCCCATCCAGGAAGGTGCTCACGTTTTCCTTGGCATCATAATAACGGCTGGTGGTGCGCAGATGGCTCAGGTAACGGGGCAGTGCACCCACATTCTTGGAAATGGACATCTTGTTATCATTCAAAATGACCAGCAGGTTGTCCAGCCCGCCAATGTTGTTCATACCCTCGTAGACCATGCCGCCGGTAAATGCACCATCGCCAATCAGAGCGACCACCTGCCCCGGTTCGCCCCGCAGCTTTTTGGCCCAAGCAATGCCGATGGCCAGCGAAAGCGCTGTGTTGCCGTGGCCGGCAATAAAGGCATCATGTTCACTTTCATTGGGGTTCGGAAAACCGGAAATGCCATCCAACTGCCGCAGTTTCGCAAAACCCTCGCGGCGGCCGGTCAGCAGCTTGTGGGTATAACACTGGTGGCCCACATCAAAAACGATCTCATCCGTGGGGGTGTTCAGCACCCTGTGCAATGCCACCGTCAATTCCACCGCGCCCAGATTGGATGCCAGATGGCCGCCTGTCTTTGATACGTTATCCAGAAGAAATTCGCGGATTTCCGCGCAAAGCTGTACGGTTTGCTGACTGGACAGCTTTTTCAGATCGCTGGGCTGAGAGATCTTCTCCAGCAAAGGCGAATTCATAGATTCACGTCCTTCTCATGTTTTGGAATCGGGCACTCAAGCGCCCATAGGATAGACAAGGCCAACCAGCACACCCAGTGCAAAACCGGCCAGAACCTGCAGCGGGGTGTGCCCCACCATCTCCTTCAGGTGCATATTCTGCAGGAAGGGGTTGTTTTTCTCGGTCACTTCGATCCACTGCTCG
This sequence comes from uncultured Faecalibacterium sp., assembly GCA_937915335.1. Classification (GTDB taxonomy): domain Bacteria; phylum Bacillota; class Clostridia; order Oscillospirales; family Ruminococcaceae; genus Faecalibacterium. The sequence continues at coordinate 494 of CALDLZ010000434.1, read as the reverse complement.
ATCATCTTGTTCAGCACCTTGGCCTGCTCGCCGGTCTCACGACGAACACCCATGGCATCGTGCATGGTGATAATTGCCACAACAGCGGCCACCGCAAAGATCGCCGAGTTGATACCCTCACTACGTGCCGTGGCAATGACCATAGCGGTCACTGTGGCGCTGTGGGCGCTTGGCATACCACCGTCTCCCCACATCCGCTCCAGCTGGAACTTGCCCAGCAGGGCAAAGTTGATGATGGTCTTGAGCACCTGCGCCACAAACCAGGAGAGCAGCGAAACGGTCAGGATCTCATTGAACGTCAGGATACTATGGATAAATTGCATGGTATTTCCACCTTCTTGTTTTTTCTGTTCAGCTGCGGCGCACCAGCAGCTCTTTTGCCAGTTGCTCCAGGAAGGCGGCCTTTTCGCCAAATTCCGCATGCAGAGACGCGCAGGTCTCCTCGTTCAGCTTCTTTGCCAGCTCCATGGCACCCTCGGCCCCGTACAGCGTCA
>CALDLZ010000433.1 GCA_937915335.1 uncultured Faecalibacterium sp. | reverse complement strand
AAGCCGGGGTCCTGATGGGTGAAGCCGTTGTGGTCCTGCTGCCAGACGTTGGAGGACAGGATCAGGTTCAGGGAAGCAATGCTCTGACGCCAGGGCAGCTGATTGCAGACCTTGAGCCACTTGGCGTGCTGTGCCACCATGGAATCTACCACGCGGATGAAACTCTCATAGCTGGCAAAGAAGCCGTGACGACCAGTCAGCAGGTAGCCTTCCAGCCAGCCCTCGCACAGATGCTCGGACAGCATGGAGTCCATGATGCGGCCATCGTGGGCGAGAAACTCATCGTTCGGGACGATGGTGGAGTTCCAGTCGCGCTCGGTGGCTTCAAAGCACTTGTACAGGCGGTTGGACATGGTCTCATCCGGTCCGAATATGCGGAAGTTCTTGGCATCCGCATTCAGCTTGAACACATCGCGGATGTAGCCGCCCAGCTCGATCATATCCTGCTTCTCGACGCTGCCGGGGAAGGGGATATCGACCGCATACTGCTTGAAATCCGGGGTGCGCAGGTCGCGCAGCAGCTTGCCGCCGTTGGCGTGGGGGTTGGCCGCGATACGGCGGTCGCCCTTGGGAGCCAGCTCCTGCAGTTCAGGGATGAGGGTGCCGTTCTCATCGAACAGCTCTTCGGGGTGGTAGCTGCGCAGCCACTCCTCAATTTGCTTCAGGTGCTCTTCCTGATGCGGGGTGCCGAGTGTGATATCAATGGGTACCTGATGGGCACGGAAGGTGCCCTCGATAGGTTTGCCGTCCACCACCTTCGGGCCAGTCCAGCCCTTGGGGGTGCGCAGAACAATCGTAGGCCACTGGATGTGCTCCAGCTTCTCGCCGGAGCGGGCACGCTTCTGGATGTCGTGGATCTCGTTGATAACAGTATCCAGCGTATCGGCCATCTTGGCGTGCATGGTCATCGGGTCGTCGCCCTCGACGAAGTAGGGCTTCCAGGAGCAGCCTTTGAAGAAATTCTCGATCTCCTCGTGGGTCATGCGGCCAAAGACGGTGGGGTTCGAGATTTTGTAGCCGTTTAGGTGCAGGATGGGCAACACGGCACCATCGCCGACCGGGTTCAGGAACTTGTTGGACTGCCAGCTGGTGGCCAGAGGGCCGGTCTCGGCTTCGCCATCGCCCACGGTGCAGGCCACGATGAGGTCCGGGTTATCGAAGGCTGCACCGAAGGCATGGGCAATGGAGTAACCCAACTCGCCGCCCTCGTTGATGGAACCCGGAGTCTCCGGGGCAACGTGAGAGGAGATGCCGCCGGGGAAGGAAAACTGCTTGAACAGTTTCTTCATGCCCTCTTCATCACGGCTGATGTTGGGATAGACCTCGGAATAGGTGCCGTCCAGATAGGCGTTGGCCACAAAGAAGTTGCCGCCGTGGCCCGGACCGGAGATGAGGACCATATCCTGATCGTACTGTTTGATGATGCGGTTCAGGTGGACATACACGAAGTTCTGTCCGGGCACAGTGCCCCAGTGGCCGACGATCTTCTTTTTTACATCATCGCGGGTCAGCGGACGGCGCAACAGGGGATTATCCAGCAGGTAGAGCTGACCAGCGGCCAGATAGTTCGATGCACGCCAGTAAGCGTCAATTTTTTTCAGTTCAGTTTGTGTCATAATTACCTCCTTATCTTTATGCAAACGGATTTTCCGTGGGATACGGTAGATTCTTGGGCTGATTGTAGGCGATGTCCGCAATGCCGAGGAACTTGAATACCTCGAATAGTGCCTTGCCGTAGTGACCAAAAGCCACGGCACCGTGGTGCGGGTAACGCTTTTGAATCAGCACATGGCGGTAGAAGCGGCCCATCTCCGGGATATCGAAAATTGCAATGCCGCCGAAGGAACGGGTGTGGACAGGCAAAATCTGGCCCTGCGCAATGTAGGCACGCAGGTCGCCGTCGCTGTCACACTGCAAACGGTAGAAGGTCACATCACCGGGGGCAATGTCGCCTTCGAGGGTGCCGCGAGTGAAATCGGGGTCACTGCCCGCCGGTTCCAGCAGGCGGTGCTGGATGAGCTGATACTTCACCGCACGGTCAGAGCACATCTTGCTGCTGGGGGTGTTGCCGCAGTGGAAGCCCATAAAGGTATCGGTCAGACGGCAGTTGAATTTGCCGGAGATATCTTCATCGTAGATGTACTGGGGTACGCTGTTGTTGATGTCCAGCAGTGTGACGGTGTCGCCGGAAACGCACATGCCGATATACTCGGAGAGAGCACCGTAGATGTCTACCTCGCAGGCCACCGGGATGCCCCGGCTGACCAGACGGCTGTTGACGTAGCACGGCTCAAAGCCGAACTGAGAGGGGAAGGCGGGCCAGCACTTATCTGCAAAAGCAACGTACTTCTTGCTGCCCTTGTGCTTTTCTGCCCAGTCCAGCAGGGTCAGTTCAAACTGGGCCATGCGGGCACTTAAATCGGGGTAGTAATGACCCTCACCCATTTCGGCGGCCATGTCGGCGCAGACAGCAGGGATGCGGGGATCGCCCTCATGCTCCTTGTAACTCACCAGCAAATCAAGTTCGGAATTCTCTTCGATTTCGACGCCCAACTCGTACAGTCCTTTGATGGGCGCATTGCAGGCGAAAAAGTCCTGCGGGCGGGGGCCAAAGGTGATGATTTTCAAATCCTTGATGCCCAGAATCGCGCGGGCAATGGGAATAAACTCGGCCATCTTGTCGGCAATCTCGGCGGCGGTGCCGACCGGATACTCCGGGATGTAGCCTTTCAGGTGGCGCATCCCCAGATTGTAGGAGCAGTTCAGCATACCGCAGTAAGCATCGCCACGACCGTTGATCATGTCACCATCGCCTTCAGTGGCGGCTACAAACATGCAGGGGCCATCAAAATGTTTTGCAATCAGGGTCTCCGGCGTTTCGGGGCCGAAGTTGCCCAAGAACACGGTCAGCGCGTTGCAGCCCGCTTCCTTTACTTCGGCCACAGCGGCCAGCATGTCGGCCTCGTTTTCGACGGCGGTCTGTGCTTCGTAGACGTTCAGGTTCTTGGCATCACAGGCGGCTTTGATGGCACTGCGGCGCTTCTGGCTCAGCTGGATGGGGAAACAGTCGCGGCTGACCGCGATGATGCCCAGCTTGACTTCGGGGATGTTGGTACTTTTCATGGGGCTTCCTCCTTGATTTTCCTCTCTTTATTGCACGTTGTCAAGTGAAATGTCAATATTGATGCCGGTTAATCCGACGTATGCACCCTGCGCGGCTTCGGCGCTGTCCGGGTGAGCCAGCAGCCACTTGTTGCAGGCCCAGAGCTTTTCATCATCGCCGCCGTTGGCTTTGAAACCGGCGGGCATTGCGGTGTTCGTGCCCTTAGGCAGAGCGACCAGCACCCGGAAGCCATTGGCGGTATCGGTGTGGCAGGGCGCGTAGTGCAGAGTGGTAGCGTAGACTTCTACCAGCACCCCGGCGGGTACATGGAACGCCTTGACCTTGGCGGTGTCCAGCTTGCCGTTTTCCACTTCGTCCAGCTTGGCCAGCAACATGATAAAATCCTCTGTGCCGAGGTTGAACTCGCTGTCGCGGTGGTATTCCAGACAGTTCAGTTTGGTGTTGTGGCCGTTGCACCAGCCCAGCTGACAGGGCATCCCACCAAAGAGATGCTCGC
>CALDLZ010000432.1 GCA_937915335.1 uncultured Faecalibacterium sp. | reverse complement strand
CGGCGGGGTCAGCTTTGACCTGTCCGCCCGGCAGGCGGCAGTGGGAGAGAAACCTCTGCCGCTGACCCGTTCAGAGTACGCCATCTGTCAGTATCTGGCCCTGCACGCGGGGCAGACCTTTACCAAAGAGCAAATCTATGAGACTGTGTTCGGCATCGACGGTACGGCGGATGATACGGCTATTACCCAGCACATCAAAAATATCCGGGCCAAGTTCCGGGCGGCGGGCGTGGCCGAGCCGGAGGCGCTGCTAAAGACCGTGTGGGGAGTGGGATACCAATGGAAAAACGAAAACTGACTTCCTTGTGGGCCGTGCTCCTGCGCTATCTGGTGCAGACGGCGCTCTGCTGTGTGCTGGCGGCGGTGCTTTGGTTCGTGATCCTCCTTTTGCTCATCCATACGGGAATCGCCCTGCCTGCCAACCGGGCCGCGCGCGTGTCCAATGAGGCGGCCCAGAGCTTTCTGCCAAAGATGACGGCAGAGACCTTTGACCCGAACCAGCTCGACCCGCTCTGCCGTTACGTTCTGTTTGAAAGCAGGGAAAGCGATGCCGTTCTGGCCACCAATATGGATGCCCGGCATCTGGAATGGGCACTGGAAGAATGGCACGGCACCCGAAAGGGGCACCTGGGCTATACGCAGTATTACACCAATGCGATCCTGCGGGATGGAACCTTCTGCCTGCTGCAGTTTGACTATGCCATGCCCTATGCTGACCCGGTGCTGCGGGGCGTTCTGCCCGATCTGCAGGCCGCCTATTTTGTACTGGGGCTGCTTCTGCTGCTGGGGATCATTGCCTGGTGCACCTGGCGTTCCGGCCGTTTTCTGGCCCGGGAGACCGGGCGGCTGACCGAGGTCTCCCGGCAGGTGGCCGAGAAAAAGGGCGTGGAGGAGATCGATTTCTCCGGCGCGCGGGTGCGGGAATATGCCGAGGCCCTGACTGCCCTGCAGACCATGGGGCAGGAGCTGACTGCCAGCCTGCAGGCCCAGTGGGCCATGGAGCAGCAACAGCGGGAGCAGATCATCCAGCTTTCCCATGAGCTGAAAACACCCCTTGCCGTCATCGAGGGCAACGCCGACCTGCTGGCCGAGGACAAGAACCTGACTCCCGAGCAGCAGGAACAGGTGGCTGCCATCCTGCGCGGCACCGAGCAGACCCGCACCTACCTGCTCAAGATCCGCGCGCAGGTGCAGACACCGTTGAAATATAAGGTCAGATAAACAAAAAACGGCCCCGCCGCTCTGTGCATAACAGAACAGCGGGGCCGTATCATTTATGGGGTGGGATCGTACTTAGGAAGCTGGCTTCAGTTTAGCCCTTGCCGGCGCAGCCGAACAGCTCGATCTTCTCCTTGCACTTGTCGATGATGGCCTGAGAGCCGGGAGCCAGCAGCTTGCGGGGGTCGAAGCCCTTGCCCTGCTGATCCTTGCCAGCCTCAATATACTTGCGGGTGGCCGCAGCAAAAACCAGCTGGCACTCGGTATTGATGTTGATCTTGGAAACGCCCAGGCTGATGGCCTTCTGAATCATCTCGTCGGGGATACCGGTGCCGCCATGCAGAACCAGAGGAATGTTGTTGGTAGCCTTGTGGATGCGGTCCAGAGCATCGAAGTCCAGGCCCTTCCAGTTGGCGGGGTAGACACCATGAATGTTGCCGATGCCGGCAGCCAGGAAATCGATGCCCAGCTCGGTGATCTTTGCGCACTCGGCGGGGTCTGCGATCTCGCCAGCGCCCACGACACCGTCCTCGACGCCGCCGATGGAACCGACCTCAGCCTCGATGCTCAGGCCCTTGGAGTGTGCCAGAGCGACCAGTTCCTTGGTCTTTTCCACGTTCTCCTCAATGGAGTAGTGGCTGCCATCGAACATGATGGAGGAGAAGCCGGCCTCAACGCAGGCCTTGCAGCCTTCGTAGGTGCCGTGATCCAGGTGCAGGGCAACGGGAACAGTGATGCCCATGGTCTCCACCATGGAGCTGACCATAGCGGCAACCGTCTTGAAACCGGTCATGTATTTGCCAGCGCCCTCAGAGACACCCAGGATGACGGGGCTCTTCATTTCCTCGCAGGCAGTCAGAACGGACTTGGTCCATTCCAGGTTATTGATGTTGAACTGGGGCACACCATAGTGGCCGTCGCGTGCCTTGATCAGCATTTCGGTTGCATTTACCAACATTATTCATTACCTCCGCAAAATCATTTTGGGGCGAAAAAGCCGTTTTGGATACAAGATTGTGCATCCTTTAACGAACCTAAGGTTAGTATACCCCAATTACAGGATAAAATCAAGCTGATTCGCAGGCCGTTTTCAACACGAATCCACATTCGGCATTTTGATGTTGGAGATTCTGGCAAAATCCCCGTGTTTCCCCCTGAAAAAACTGTCAGTTTTCCGACTTGAATTTTACAAAAAGTACGGACGGAGCGTTGCCTGTCGAACCGGCATTGTTGAAAGCTCGGTGGAAACTGTGGAATTCCACCCGGAAAGTAGGCGTGAAAACTTGATTTTTGAACATTTTCCACTGAGTTTTCAACATGTGGAAAAATCGGGGCCAGTTTACCGATTGTATAGCCTGTCGAATGTGGAAAACTTTTGCCGCGGGCAAACATTGCGAAGAATGCCGGGGTATGCTATACTTTAAAATGAATCAGTGTCAAAAACTAGAAAAACTGAAATCATACGAAATCATGGTGCGGCTTAAACGGCCCGCCTTGCCATAGAATGGAAGGAGAACATCGATGGACGAACAGAAAATACCGCGCCGCCCCCGTCGCAGTAATGCGGAGGAGCAGCCCAAGAACGAGAGCCTGGTCTACGGCAAAAATCCTGTGACCGAGCTGCTCAAGAGCGGTTCCGGCGTGGATACCGTGCTGATCGCGGAGGGCATGGCCCCCGCCGTGGCGGCTTATTATACCGCCATGGCCAAGGAGGTCGGTGCGACCGTCAAGCGGGTGCACCCCAACAAACTGCGCCTGATGACCGGCACCGAGAGCCACCAGGGTGTGGCCGCCTTTGCCAGCGAGATCGAGTATGTGACCGTGGAGGATCTGCTGAACATCGCCAAGGAGAAGGGCGAGCCCCCCTTCCTGGTGCTGAGTGACGGCATTGAGGACCCCCACAATCTGGGCGCGGTGATGCGCAGTGCCCTGCTCTGCGGTGCCCACGGTATCGTCATCCCCAAGCGGGGCGGCGCGTCCGTGACCCCTACCGTCATCAAGTCCAGCGCCGGTGCCGCCGAGCGCCTGCCCGTGGCCCGTGTGGCCAATATCGGCGAGACCATCCGCCGTCTGAAGGATCAGGGCGTGTTCGTCTACTGCGCCGACATGGATGGCGTGCCCCTGCGCAAGAACAACCTGACCGGCCCCATCGCGCTGGTGCTGGGCAGCGAAGGCAGTGGTGTGTCTCAGCTGGTGAAAAAGCTCTGCGATGGTGTGGTGCGGCTGGATATGGCCGCGCAGGGCACCGGTGTGGACAGCTTCAACGTCTCGGTGGCGGCTGGCATTATCCTGTATGAGATCCAGAGCCAGCGCGCCGCACAGGAATAACCGGCCAGACCGCCGTTACCAGAACAGGGAGGGACAAGGATGCCAAAGGATGATAAGCGCAAAGAGCTGACACAGGAAGAGATCGACGCGCAGAACGAGAAGTTCCGCACGTTTTTCAGCACCAGCGTGGCACAGGTGCCCGAAGCAATGAAGCACCGCGAGGACGAAAAGGAGAACACCGGCAGTCTGCTGGGCAAGTTCTTCCACCGCGAAAAGGCAAAGGAGGAAACGGCCCCCGCCCCGGCGGCGCGGAACGAGCTGCCGCCCACGGGAGAGATCGTGCTGGGCCATGAGGAAGAGACCGATGCAGGGCTGGAACTGGCATTGGAGCCGGGGGAGCTGGATGAAGCGGCCCCGGCAGCCCTGCCTGCGGAGCCGGAAGCCCCTGCTGCTCCCACCCCTCAGCCGGAAAAGAAGGCGGCCCCGGCCCCGCAGCCGGTGCCACCCCGCAGCCGGGAGCCCCTGACCCCGCAGGAACAACAGGAGGATGCGGAGATGGCCGAACTCAAGGCCATGCTCTACGGTACCCCGAAGCCTGCCAAGCCCGCCCCTGTGGAAGAGGTACAGAATGCCCCCAAGGAGGTGTTGGCCGTGGAGGCGGAAGCCCCTGCGGAGCCCGAGGATCCGGCCATCCCCATGGTGTTTGCCGAGGATCAGTCGGTCCACGAGGCTGAATCCGCCCAGGAGACCCAGCCCGAAGCCGAACCGGCCTTCCGGTTCTTCGGCAAGGGTGCGGACGAGAACGAGCCGCAGGCCCCCACCCGCACCGCCGAACCCGGCATCGATGACAGCATGAGCCTGCCGCTGGTGGGGCTGGAAGAGGACGAGACCCCGGCCCAGCCTGCCGCCTCGGCAGAGGAAGCCACGACCCGGCCTGCTGAGGAAGCGCCTCCCGCCGCCCCGGAAGCCGCGGAGACACCGGAAGAAAAAACAGAAGAAGAAACGGAACCCGAAACGCCCGAACAGGTGGGAGAAAAGCTCCGCCGGATGGGTGCGGAGCTGACCCTGCGGTGCGTGCTGGAGGGCATTCTGGCCGTGGTTCTGCTCCACTTCGGGCTGGTGGCAGAGGGCCTGCTGGCCCCCATGGCTGCCCTTGACCCCGTCATTGCCCCGGCGGCGTTCTATGCCGCCAACCTGCTCTTCCTGGCCGCCGCGCTGGCAGTGGGCTGGCCTGTCCTGCGGGATGGCCTGCAGGGCATCAAGGGCCGTCCCAGCGCTGATACCATGCCGGCGCTGGCCGCCTGTGGTGCGCTGGTGCAGGCCGCTGTGGCCCTGCTCAACGCTCAGAGCTATCAGACTTCCAGTTGGACGCTGCTCTCCGGCGTGGCGGCCCTGGGGCTGTTCCTGGCCCTGCTGGGCAGCCGTGTCCTGCTGACAGCCGTTAAGAACGGCTATGACCTCGCCACCAAGTCCCCCGAGGGCCTGCAGGGAGCGTTCCGTGTCCGGAATAAAGATCTTATCCGGGTACTGTCCCGGAGCCTGGATCAGAAGGATCCCTGGGTGTTGCTCAGCCGCCCTGTCCAGTGGGACGAGAATCTGGTGGAGCAGAGCTTCGGGGAGCGCGCCAGTGAGCGCCGCGCTCACAAGACGGCCCTGATTTTGCTGGGTGCCGGTGTGCTGGCCGGTCTGGCGTTCCTGTTGTTCGGCGGCGGTGTCAATGGGATGGGCGCTGCCCTTGCCGCCATGCTCTGCATGGGCGCACCGCTGTCCTCCACCCTCATTGCGGGCATTGCGTCTCTCCGCCTGCAGAAAACTGCCGCCGCTGCCGGTGCCGTGGTGCCCGGCTGGGCTGCCATTGAGGAGCTGGGCGGCGTGGACACCGTGCAGGTGGATGCCGATGAGCTCTTCACCGCAGACAGTGTCAATCTGGAGGATATCCGTATCTTCAAGGGCGGCCGCATCGACCGTGCCATCCTCTATGCGGCCAGCATCCTCAACCACAGCTGCGAGACCCTGCGGGGTCTGTTCCGCCAGATCATCGAGGACCGCACCGACATCCTTTATCCTGTGAAGGATCTGGAAGTTCACCATGGTCTGGGCTTTGCCGCCTGGTGCGACAATAACCGGGTGCTTATCGGTAACCGACTGTACATGGAAAAGGAGGGCGTGCCCCTGCCCGAGCAGGAGTACGAGGATGAACACTCCAAGAATGGCTCCCTGCAGATCTTGTATCTGGCCGTGTCCGGCAGTCTGCACGCCATGTTCGTGCTCCACTATGTGGGCGGCCGCAACGTGGCCCGTGGGCTCGAGGTGCTCCAGCGGGAGAATATCCGCCTGCTGGTCACCTGCGAGGACCCCAGCCTGACCGCCCGCCACATCACCGAGGCTTACCACCTGCCTGAGGGGATGATCTCCCTGCTGGATCAGGAGCAGTGCGATGCCCTCACCCCGGCCCAGCCGGACGAGACCGCCCGCTGCTGTATGCTTCACGACAGGGGCTTTGCCAGCCTGATCGGCGGCCTGCGTGCGGCCGAAAAGGCCCAGAATGCA
>CALDLZ010000431.1 GCA_937915335.1 uncultured Faecalibacterium sp. | reverse complement strand
GAGATATCAATGGGCTCGCCGTCGGCCCACAGATGCTCCAAATCATAGTAGGTGCGGGTGTTGGGCACAAAGACGTGCACGATGACACTGGAGTAATCCAGCAGCACCCAGTTCTTGGAGTCGAAGCCCTCAGTGGTGTAGGGCTCGATGCCCTTCTGGGAAAGCTCGTACTCCACCTCGTCGGCCAGCGCGCCCACCTGGGTGGTGGACGTACCGGAGGCAATGACGAAGTAATCAGTCAGGACGGTCAGGCTCTCCACCTTGAGCACACGGACATCCTGGGCCTTTTTCTTGTCCAGGATCTTTGCGATCTCAATGGCAAGGGTCTTGCTGTCGATCTTGTTTTCCATAAAGTTCTCCTCTCTGTTTGGTTACTGTCCCGCGGCCTGACCGTCGGTGGTGGTCGCGCCTGCCACATCGGTATCGCCGCTCAGGATGGCATCATCGGACTCCTTATCCAGCTGTCCCACGAACTGGACATTGGCGCTGGTGGAAGCGGTACCGTGGGGCCAATCGTCGGTCACAAGGTTCAGCTCGTCGGCGCTCACGGGGCCGGTGTAGTTGCGGAAATAGGTGTTCAGCAGCTCTGCAATGGAACCGGCATCCGGCACCACGCAGGAGTAGCCGTCAAAGCTGTCGGTCTTGCCCACATTGGGCACGCCCATGAACACGGGGGTCTGCGCCAGCATGATATTGGCGCTATCGATGCGGGTAAAGGACACCAGCATCTTGGCAATGGTGGTCAGATCCATATCCGTGTGGATATAGTTGTTGAAGATCAGGGGCAGCTGCGCGATGACATCGGTCACGCCCATGCTGCGCACCCTCTTGAACAGGCCTGCGTAGAAATAGCGCTGCATATTCAGGCGGTCGATATCGGAGTTGGCATAGCCTTCGCCGTGGCGGCAGCGGACAAAGAACTCCGCCGACGCGCCGTCCAGATTGCGGTAGCCCTGCTTCAGGGCGCTGCCCGCAAAGGACATATCGTGGGGGATATACACCTCGATGCCGCCGAAGTTGTCCACCATTTCCACCAGGGCCTGCATATCAATGGTCACATAATAATCGATGGGCAGCTTGTACTGGTCGTAGATGACCTCCGCCAGCGCGGCGATGTTGCCGTTGTTGGAGAGGGCCACCGAGTTGATCTGATAGTTAGAAGCCGCATAGGTCTTGCCGTTGGAGAGGGTGACCTGACGGTTCTTGGTAGCGACAAGCGTGTTGCGGGGGATCTGCAGCATCCGCAGGGCACCGCCTTTGATATCGAACTGGCAGTACAGGATCATATCCGTCATGCCGTCATTGGTGCCATCGGAGGAGTATTCACGGCCCTCCTCATAGTCAATGCCGCAGACGAGAATGTTTACCACATCGCCCTTATACTCTTCCAGCGTCTGGATCTCCTGCACCAGCGAAGTGGCGTTATCCTCGGGCTTCAGGTTTTCCTCGACCTTGTTGACCATATTCACGGCGTAGACCACCACGCCCGAGATCACCGCCAGCACCGCCAGCGTTACTGCCATCGGCAGCCACATGGGGGTCTTTTTCTTCCTTTTGCGGCGGCGTGGAGCACCGGCAGGTGCCGCGTGCTTGGGCGGCTGGCTGCCGCCATTGCCGCCCGCACTCGGGCGGGGCGCTTCCGGCTGCTGGGGGGCGGGCTGTTCTTCCTGGAAGAAATCCGGCTGCCCGGACAGCGACACCTGATGCAGGGCCGAAGCCTCGGTGGGGCGCTGTTCCGTGGGGCGGTTCAGCGAGCGGTCTGTATTGATGCGACGCGGGCCTTGACTCATTCGTTGGGTTCCTCCAGCTTTTTTATTCCGACAGAAGCTTTCATCGTATCTTTTAGTATAACACCCTTGTCCTGAATCTGCAATCGGTATTCTTTGCCGGTGCAGCGGGTTTCAGGGCACAGCAGGCTTACTCCGCCTTGGCGGCCCGGGCATCCACCTGCGCCTTGATCTCGTCATAGGCTGCTTTGGACATCGGATCCAGCGGCTTGCCCTGCGAGACAACAAAATCATTGGTTCGCTGCAGGGCCATCAGCATGGCGGCATCCAGATCCTTCAGCTCCAGCTTGCGCAGCTTGTTCACGCCGGGCCAGTCCCGCTCCTTGCTGGACATATCAGCCAGATAGACGATCTTATCCAGCTTGCTCATGCCGGGCTTGCCCGCCGTGTGACAGGCAATGGCCGAGAGCACTGCCTCATCCTCCACACCCCACTCGGTGCGGGCCAGGATGGCGGCACAGATGCCATGCCACACCGGGGTGGGGCGTTCCTCGCCGCCCTCGGCATATTCAGGGTGGGCTTGCATGATGGCCCGCATCTCGTCCTTGGAAATTTCTTTGGCCGAATCATGCAGCAGGGCGGCCAGGGCGGCCTTTTCCTCGTCGGCACCATGCCGCTTTGCCAGCTTAACGGCCATCTTTCTCACGTTCAGAGTGTGCTCGTAACGCTTGTCACTCAACCGGCCGCGCACAAGCTCCTTTGCCTGTTTCAGATTCATGGTTTCTACTTTCCCCTTTGTCTGCCCGGTACAGCCCCTCCCGCCGGATGACCCGGCGCACGAGGGCAGGCAGTTCATTTTCACATTCATTCCCTGCTGCAAGGCGGGCACGCAGGTCACTGCTGGCCATGGGCAGAGCCTCGACCTGTGCAAACAGGACGCGGGCCCCGGTGGGATCCATCCGCTTTGCCTTGGCGTGGAGCTCCGGCGCGTCACCAACATTCCGGCTCGTGACCACCAGACGGGCCAGTTTCAGAATGTCCTGCCAGCGGTACCAGCTGTCAAAGCTCAGCAGCATATCGCTGCCCATAGCCATGTACAACTCGGCATCGGGGTATTTTCCTGTCAGCATTTCCAGCGTGAGCACCGTATAGTTCCGCCTGCCCAGCGCGGCCTGCCGCACTTCCCAATCGCTGACTGTCAGCGCCGGGATGATCTCCTCGGCTTCCAGCGCGTGGAAGCACTCACACATCTCCACCCGGGCTGTTCCGGGAGCGGCGGTGGACTGCTTGAAGGGCGAAAGCCCGGCAGGCATCACCACCACCCTGTCCGGGCGCACCCGGGCAGCGGCGGCACGCAGGTTATTCAGGTGGCCGTTGTGGGGCGGGTCGAAGGTGCCGCCGTACAGCAGGAGCCTCATTTCAGCAGATCAGCGTAGGCGCTGTCCTTTTTCTTCTGCAGATAGAGCACGAACTTGGAGCCGATGACCTGCACGCAGTCGGCACCGGTGGCCTCGGCCAGCAGGTTGGCGGCTTCCTTGGCGTTGTACATGCTGCTCTCCAGTACCTTGAGCTTAATGAGTTCGCGGGCTTCCAGGCAGTCCTTCACGCCCTGTACCAGGGTATCGTCGATCTCGCCCTTGCCCACGATGAAAACGGGGTCCATGGTGTTTGCTTTGCCGCGCAGAATGGCGCGCTGTTTGCTCGTCAGCATAATTTTTCTCCTTTATTTATCAGGTTAATCAAGACAGTCCATCCGGGAACTTTCTCCTCGGACACGGCTCGGGCCATTCCATCGCCCGCCCTATT
>CALDLZ010000430.1 GCA_937915335.1 uncultured Faecalibacterium sp. | reverse complement strand
CATCGAGAACGCCGGGCTCATGGGTATCCCCATCCCGGCGGCACTGACCAAGGCCGTGGATGTGCTTAAACAAAAAGCGGAAAAAGAGAGGAATCAGTAATAGCAGCAGCCCCGGGGAGTCTGATGGTTCCTCGGGGCTGCTTTTGGGATGCTGTATAATGCAGTAAGCGAGTGAAATATGATTCGCTGATATTGTTAAGAAATAAAAAGAACCACTACAAAAGGCATTGACCTTATGCGGTGGTTCTTTTTATTACCGCTCGGGGAGCGGCATGATCAGGACGAAGAAAGTACCCATGAAGTAGATCGTGGGGTTCGCCTGATTCTTGTTTGGTGGAGGCGATGGGAGTCGAACCCATGTCCGAAAAGAGTTCAGCGTAGGTGTCTCCGGGTGCAGGCGATCAACAACATTCCCTCCGCGTCACGCCGGTCGCCAGGCTAAAGCATTGGTAGCTTCATAAGTTCCTGCCGGTCCGCAAAGCTTAGGTCCGTTCAGGTGCTGTGTCTAAAGGACGCCCCGGCCCCACACGACACAAGAGTGGGCGGAACGCGCAGCACTCAGGCTGCGAGCAACTGATAATTATTGTTGTCAGTTAATTTTTTGGAGGAGTTTAGAGCAGGTCCCCCGCTGCTACCCGCTGCCCAGGCCTCGCTCCCCCCGTCGAAACCTTTACGCCCCCATATAACACACCCTGCGGCGTGGGAAAGCTTGAAAGTTTCCGGGCAGGAATGCTGCCTGAAATCAATAATAAGCGCCGTTGGATTTAACAGCCCGGTCGATAGAACGTTTCGCGTCGCGCTTGGCGGCATCAGCACGCTTGTCATAGAGCTTTTTGCCCTTGCAAAGACCCAGCTCCATTTTGACGCGGCCATGCTTGAAGTAGAGCGAAAGCGGCACAAGGGTGTAACCCTGTAGCTTGCACTGCTGATGCAGCCGACGGATCTCATTTTTGTGGGCCAGCAAGCGCCGCACCCGCATGGGATCCTGATTGAAGATGTTGCCGTGGTCGTAAGGAGTGATGTGCATTCCCTTGACCAGAAGCTCGCCGTCCTCAATATCGACCCAGCTGTCTTTCAGGTTCACGCCGCCGGCACGCAGGCTCTTGACCTCGGTGCCCTTCAACTCAACGCCGGTCTCCAGCGCTTCCAGAACGAAATACTCATGGCGCGCTTCCCGGTTTGTGGCAATCGTCTTGGTTGCCGGACGCTCTTTGGTCGGTGCCATTCCGCGCGCCTCCTTTCTCTCGCTTTGGTATCGTTACGTTAGTATATCATATTTTTGTGGATTTTCAAGGGCGCTTTTTGAAGAAAATGTAAAACTTTCCTGCAAAAGTACCCATTAAAGCTTTTTGTAGCCCACGGGCTCATCATCGGCACAGCGGCGCTCCATCAAATAGGTGTCCAGCCAGCGGCCATGGCAGTCCCGGGCGATACGCTCCCGGCGGCCCACCACCCGGAAGCCACATTTCAGGTGCAGACCCCGGGACGGGGCATTATCCTGCAGGACGGTGGATTGCAGTGTCCAGTACCCGGCCTGTTCGGCTTCCCGGCAGAGAGCATTCAGCAGGTGATAGCCCAGCCCTTTGCCCCGGAACTTTTCGCCGACATAAATGCTTACCTCGGCCACGCCCCGGTAGCACCAGCGGGGGTCTACCCGCCGCAGGGCTGTCCAGCCTGCAACCACCCCGTCGTCCAGTACCACAAGGCGGCAGTCCCTGGTATGGGAAGCGTCCCAAGCCGTGTAGGGTGGGCAGGTGGTCTGAAAGGTGGCGTGCTCGGTGGCGATCCCTTCTAGATATATTTTGGACACGGCGGTCCAATCTTCCGGTGTCATAGGCCGGACAATAACTTCACTCATGTTCCTATTCTGACCGGAGCCGCAATGCCCGGCATTTCTCCTCAGTGCGTGTGCCAATATCTTTTCTAGTATAACAGATGCCGCCACGGAGTACAATTGAAATCTGTTCACACAAGCCCGGGCAAAGTATCCGAAACTTGGATGCACAGACCCCGCAAATACGCCAGCATTTTCCGCGGAAGGGGTACGACATCCAACTCCCTGGTGGCATGGCGGGTTCCCCTTCAGCAGACAGATTTGTTTTGACAATGCCGGTGGGTGTGATACAATAGAACAAAAACGCCCAGCCTGATCTGTGCAATCACTTATTATAGTCCGCTTTGCGGAAAAATGCAATCGGGACAGGCGGGAGAAAAGGAATGGATGATGAAACAGGCAAGACGTGTCATGGCCGCGCTGCTGACCCTGCTGATGCTGCTGGCTCTGCCCGCAGGCGCGGCAGGGGAGAAGGCAGAGGCGAACATTACCGCGCAGACCACCATGCGGGAGGTGCGCAACAACCCGGGCATCAAGAACTCCGGCTTTTACACCTACTCACAGGACAAGGACTGCCCGCCGGGCCAGGCACTGTGGGAGCTGACTACGGTGGAGGGCTACACCAACAAATATGTGGCCGAGGGCTGTGCCGCTGGTCTGAACCTTGTCATTGAGAACTACAACAATGGCGTGCAGGTACGGCACTCCTTCTATACCGATGCGGAAAAGGCCGCTGACCCGACCAAGAACAACACGGACCTGTTCTATTTCCCGGCCAAGACCGAGAACGCGAAGTACGCGCTGGTCATTGCGGGCAGCGGTGCCAATGAGAGCGCCGAGCTGGAAGAGGGAACCTGTACCGCCTGGCAGCTGCATGAGCTGGGCTATGCGGCCTTTATCCTGCGGTACCGTGTCTGGACGGATGCTTCCGACAACGCCCCCCTGGAGGATGTGGGCCGGGCCGTGGAGTACATCACCGAACACGCGGCAGAGTTTGGCATCCAGCCGGAGAATTACGCCATCGTGGGTTACTCCATGGGCGGGCATCTGACCGGTCTGTTTGGCACTGACAGCGTGGGCTATAAGAATTACAATGTACCCAAGCCTGCCGCCCTTTTGCTGGGCTACCCTATCAACGATATGACCTATATCAAGCCCATCTACCACGTCATTCAGGATATCGGGGAGTATGAGCCGACCTACTACACCCTGAATCTCTCGGATGAGATCACAGAGGATTACCCCGCCACCTACCACTGGCATGGCATCAACGATACCCTGCTGAAGGAGCTGGTCTACTGGCGGCAGGGGCCTCAACTGGAGGCGGCTTTGCAGGCAAAGCATGTCAAGCATATCTACCGGGTGTTCAACAATGCACCCCATGTCTGCGGCATTGGCACCGGAACAGACGCTGAGGGCTGGCTGGTGGAAGCCACGGCCTTCTGGGAAGAACAGTGTGCCTGAGAAAAAGGAGAATGTGGGATGAAAGATCTGAATGAAGCGTTTGTCCATCTGAATGTGGGCCTGCCCGATGACGTGGAGCGCCTGAAGGCGGCGGGCTATTACAAGGAAGCCATTGAGCGTATTGATGCTTATCTGGCCGAGGACTGGACGGAGAGCCAGAACAGCCCCCGCAGTCAGGGGCTGGAAAAGCCGGAATATGAGCAGCCTGCCAACCCCACGCCACATGGTGTAGATGCCCTGCGGGATGCCATGCTGGTGCAGAAGGAGATCATGCGCCGCATCCCGCAGGAATACTGCTGGACGGAAGAACAGGCCGTGGCCCGGATGCAGGGGATGGTAAAGGATTTCACCAAGGCGGAGTTTCAGCACCTCGTCCATGAGGGCCACGTTGACTGGCGGTTCGTGGAAGGGGAGAAACACTACCTTGACCGTTTTGCCGAGACGTTGGTTGCTACCCATGCCGACCTTGCGGCTCGTCAGCTTGACCCGCCTGCCCCGAACCTGCTGGCCCGGGAACGCCGTCAGCGGATCCATGACCAGATGGAACGGGAAGGGCAGGCAAGTGCCCGCATCACTTTGAAAACCAGTGTGGGCATGTCAGATGCGGCCTTTGCAGCCGCTCTCGCCAAGGCAAGGGCAGAGGGCCGGGACAGCGTCCATGTCCGCGCCTGGCTGCCCATCCCGGCGGAATGCCTGTCCCAGAGCGAGATCGAATTGCAGAGTTTCACCGAAGCACCGACCCATATCGCTGGCCCCAACGCATCCCAGCGCACCGTCTACTGGGAAGCGAACCTGACCGAGAACCGCCGCTTTGGCGTGCAGTACCGCTACAAAACAACGGCCTATTATGCAGACCCGCTGGACTTTATCCCGGCGGAAGAGCAGCCTGCCTTTGATACCGAGGAACAGGCCCCGCATATCGTGTTCACGCCCTACCTGCGGGCACTGGCCGCTCAACTGACCGAGGGGGCTGCCGACCCGGCGGAAAAGGCAAAGCGCATTTATGACTATGTTACCCTGAATGTGCGGTATCATTACCAGCCCGCTTATTTTGTGCAGGAGAGCCTGCCCGACCACTGCGCCCGGGACCGGCGCGGGGACTGCGGCATCATGGCACTGACCTTCATCACCCTCTGCCGCCTGGTGGGCATCCCGGCCCGCTGGCAGAGCGGCCTGTCGGTGTCGCCCACCGGTGTGGGCTGCCACGACTGGGCCATGTTCTACATTGCCCCCAAGGGCTGGATGTATGCAGACTGCTCGTTCGGCGCTTCCATGGCCCGGCAGGGCGAGGAGGAACTGCGCCGCCACTACTTCGGAAGTCTGGATACAGGCCGCATGGTGGCCAACAGTGCTTTTGAAGCGCCTTTTGACCCGCCGATGTACGGCTTCCGCTCCGACCCCTACGACAACCAGTCGGGCGAGTGCGAGGTGGACGGTGTGGGGCTGTATGGCGACGCGCTGGATATTCAAAAAGAATTGGTCGATTTCGAGGACTTATAATCAATGGAATTTTTAGCTGGATTGTATACCCTGCTGCTGGTCATCATCTGCCTGCTGCTGGCAGTGGTGCTCTGGAAACTGAACAGGCCCCGGGCCGGGGCAGACAACGAGGAACTCAAGCGTTGGATGCAGCAGCAGCTGGAGGCTCAGGCAAAGGATTTTGCCGCCAAGCAGGCTGCATTGGTCGAGCAGAATTACACCGCCATCCGCAGTGTCAGTGAGACCCTGCAGGCTTCGGTACAGAGTATGAGCGCCACGCTGGCCCAGGGCCAGAGCGGCCAGCAGCAGATCCTGACCCAGCGGCTTCAAAGCCTGGAAGCCGCCAATACCCGGAAGCTGGAAGAACTGCGCAAGACCCTTGCCGACAGCATGACCGCCCTGCAGGCCGAGAACACCAAAAAGCTGGATGAAATCCGTCACACGGTGGATGAGCAGCTGCAGGACGCATTGCAGAAGCGGGTGACGGAGAGTTTTAAGGCAGTCAATGACCAGCTGGAGCAGGTGTACAAGGGACTGGGCGAGATGCAGAACCTTGCCGCCGATGTGGGCGGGCTCAAGCAGGTGCTCTCCGGTGTCAAGACCCGCGGCATTCTGGGCGAGATCCAGCTGGGGGCTATTCTGGAAGAAATCCTGGCCCCTGAGCAGTACGAGACGAATGTGGCCACCATCCCGGGCAGCACCCAGCGGGTAGAATATGCCATCAAGATGCCGGGTGTGGACGGTGGAACCGTCTGGCTGCCCATCGATTCCAAATTCCCCGGCGACACCTACGCGCATTTGCAGGACGCGCAGGCCTCCGGGGATGCGCAGGCGGTAGAAAACGCCCGCCATGCACTGGAACTGGTGCTGCGGAGCGAGGCAAAGGATATCCGGGAAAAATATGTGGAACCGCCCTACACCACGACCTTTGGCATCCTCTTCCTGCCCTTTGAGGGGCTGTATGCCGAGGTGGTGAATGCCGGGCTGCTGGAAGTGCTGCAGCGGGATTATCAGGTGAACATTGCAGGCCCCAGCACCATGGCGGCCCTGCTCAACAGCCTGCAGATGGGCTTCAAGACCCTCGCCATTCAGAAGCGCTCCGGCGAGGTCTGGCAGCTGTTGGGGGCCGTTAAGACCGAGTTCGATAAGTTCGGGCAGGGGCTCTCCAAGATGCAGCAGCGCCTGCGCCAGACGGACGAGGAACTGGATAACCTGATCGGTGTCCGCAGCCGGGCCATCAGCCGGAAGCTGCGCAGTGTGCAGAGCCTGGATGATGCCAGCGCGGCCACACTACTGGAGCTGGATACAGAGCCCGGACGGCCTGTGGCGGCAAAGCTTCCGGAAGAGCTTGAATAATTCTTAACAATGTGCTATACTAGGAATAGTTATTAGTAAATATTGCCGCTTTCCCGGCACAGCGATAAAAAATAAAGAGAGGAATACCACTATGAGCGTGAAAAAAATCAGCGAAGCCATTCTGGGTGTGGGCGTGGATGATACCACCATTGACCTGTTCGAGAGCCAGTATCCGGTACCCACCGGCGTGAGCTACAACTCCTATGTCATTCTGGATGAAAAGACCGCGATTCTGGACACGGTGGATGCCCGTGCCACCGAGCCCTGGTTGGAAAACCTGACAGATGCACTGGCGGGCCGTAAGCCGGATTATCTGGTGGTCAGCCACATGGAGCCCGACCATGGTGCCAACATCGCCAAGCTGGCCGCTCTCTACCCGGAAATGCAGGTGGTGGGCAACGCCAAGACCTTCCTGTATATGGAGCAGTTCTTCGGCCCCGAGGCCATTGCCAAGGAGCGCCGTGTGGTGGTAAAGGACGGCGAAAGCCTGAGCTTGGGCAGCCATACCCTGACCTTTGTGTTTGCCCCTATGGTGCACTGGCCTGAAGTTATGGTCAGCTACGAGAGCAGTGAAAAGGTGCTCTTCTCTGCCGACGGCTTTGGCCGCTTTGGAGCAGTGGCAAAATTTGATGAAAAGGCTGATTGGGCCAGTGAAGCCCGCCGCTACTACCTGAATATCGTGGGCAAGTACGGCCCTCAGGTGCAGGCTCTGCTGAAAAAGGCCGCCGCCTTGGATATAGCCACCATCTGCCCCCTGCACGGCCCCGTACTGACTGGTGATCTGGGCAAGTACCTGAACTACTATGATCTGTGGTCCAGCTACAAGGCCGAGGAACCGGAGAAGATCCTGGTGGCAAGCGCCTCCATTCACGGCCATACCAAAGCCGCCGCTCATACCATGGCCGAGAAGCTGCGTGCCAAGGGTGCCAAAGTGGTGGAGATGGATCTGACCCGCACGGATGTCTCTTATGCTGTGACTGAGGCTTTCCGTTGTGGCAAAATCGTGTTGGCCTGCGCTACCTATGACGGTTTCCTCTTCCCGCCGATGGAGAATCTGCTGACCCACCTCAAGACCAAGAATTTCCAGGGCCGTACCATTGGCCTGATGGAGAACGGTACCTGGGCTCCCATGGCCGCAAAGCTGATGCGGGCCGAGCTGGAGGGGATGAAGAATATCACCGTCTGCGACGCTGTTGTTACCATCCGCTCTGCCGCCAATGCCGCCGCCGAAGCACAGATGGATGTGCTGGCCGACGAACTGCTGGCAAAGTAATTACACCTCCCGATAAAGCAATGAACGCCTGCCTGGCCTTGCCGCCCGGCAGGCGTTTTTATCCGACAGATTTTTGAAAAAAGCCCTTGACTTAAACCACACTTCAAGTTGTAGAATAAAGCCATCAGAAAAAATGCAACAGGAGGTTTCTTCTTATGGAAAAGATCGTACAGACTGCAGGCCGCAACGCACTGGGCGAGTTTGCCCCTGCTTTTGCACACTATAACGATGATGTTCTGTTCGGCGAGAACTGGAACGATGACGGTATTGATGTCAAGACCCGGAGTATCATTACGGTGGTTGCCCTGATGGCTTCCGGCGTGACCGATTCTTCCCTCAAGTTCCATCTGCAGAACGCCAAGGCCCACGGTGTGACCCAGAAGGAGATCGCCGCCATCATTACCCATGTGGCTTTCTATGCCGGCTGGCCCAAGGGCTGGGCTGTGTTCAACATGGCAAAAGAGATCTGGGCCGTGGAGCCGGAGGACGAGAGCGCCAGGGCAAAGCATCAGGCTTCCATGGTGTTCCCCATCGGTGAGCCCAATGTGGCCTATGCCAAGTATTTCATCGGGCAGAGCTATCTGGCCCCCATCTCCACCTCTCAGGTGGGTGTGCACAACGTCACCTTTGAGCCGGGCTGCCGTAACAATTGGCACATCCACCATGCCAAGACCGGCGGCGGTCAGATCCTGATCTGCGTTGCAGGCCGTGGCTATTACCAGGAAGAGGGCAAGGAGCCCGTGGAAATGCTGCCCGGCGACTGCATCAATATCCCCGCCGAGGTCAAGCACTGGCACGGTGCCGCACCCGACAGCTGGTTCTCTCACCTGGCCGTGGAAGTGCCCGGCACCGAGTGCTCCAACGAGTGGTGTGAGCCTGTGACTGACGAAGAGTACAGCAAGCTGAAATGATTTCCGTAAAATGAGAAATGCCGCAGACGGTCAAAGGTCTGCGGCATTTTTCGCATATCGGAAATTCAGCGGAGTGTTTTGGGGTCGAAGGTATCCTTTTCCACGATATCGTAGATACTGCGGCCCGCCAACTGCTCAAAATGGACTTTCAGGGCAAGATTCGTGTCCCACTTGTTCTGGGGATAGGCCCCGTACCGGCGCTTGACATCGGCCATCCGTTCCTCAATGTCCACCACGCCGGAAGCATCCGCCAAGGAGTCGCAGAGCTGGATGAGGCGGTCATAGTCT
>CALDLZ010000429.1 GCA_937915335.1 uncultured Faecalibacterium sp. | reverse complement strand
ACGGCGCAGCTTCTCGGTAATGGGCTCCAGATGCTTGGGGGTAACATTCTTCACCAGCACATCGCCGCCGGTTGCAGCGGCAGCCACCATATAGCTGCCCGCCTCGATCTGGTCGGGAATGATACTGTAAGTGCAGCCATGCATCTTTTCCACGCCGCGCACCTTGATGACATCGGTACCGGCACCGCGCACGTCAGCGCCGCACATATTCAGGAAGTTTGCCAGATCGACGACATGGGGCTCCTTGGCGCAGTTTTCCAGGATCGTCTGCCCCTTTGCCATCACAGCGGAGAGCATACCGTTCATGGTCGCGCCCACACTGACCTTATCAAAGAAGATATGAGCACCGTTCAGCTCCTTGGCACGGACGGTGATCATGCCGTAGTCCACGCTGTCCTCAGCACCCAGGGCGCTGAACACCTTAAGGTGCTGATCGATGGGACGGGGGCCCAGATTGCAGCCGCCGGGCATGGCCACCTGAGCCTTGCCAAAGCGGGACAGCAGCGCGCCCAGGAAGTAGTAGCTGGCACGCATCTGACGGGACAGATCATCCGGCACGTTGGTGCTGTTCAGATGGGTGGTGTCGATCTCATAGGTATTGCGGTTCAGCATCTTGATGCCGGCACCCAGGGTGCTCAGGATCTTCAGGCTCACCGCCACGTCACTGATATCCGGCAGATTCTCGATGACACAAACATCTGCCGCCAGAATGGTGGCAGGCAGAATACCCACAGCCGCATTCTTTGCACCGGAGATGGTGACTTCACCATGCAGGGGCTTGCCGCCCGTAATAACAAACTTTTCCAATTTTATAATCTCCTTGTCGTCGGCCCGCTTCTCCACAGACCACTCAGGGTTCTTGCTTGATCTCTCCGCGCACCGCGGGGCAGACACCCTCACGATACAGCTATCTTATTATACACAACTTCGGGCAAAAAGCAAAGCCCCCTTTTACACTGCCGGATTATTTTCTGTTTTGCCCAGAATCTGCCGAGATATTCGATATTTTTGTTTCTTATTTCAAAAATTTTACAGTCAGCCGCCCCTTACCAGACACTGTCCTCGCTGCGGGTCTCCTTGATCCAGCCCAGCTGGTAGGCTTTGACCAGCTGTTTCAGGTCGTACACCCGCTCCCGCAGGATCTCGCCCTCGTCAGTCTCCTCCACGAGAATGCGGTGGTTCTCGGTTTCCAGAATGTTCTTCTGCGAGACGATGTCGATGTTCTCGTTCACAGCCTTTTCGGCGCTGACAAAAGGCTGGTGGGTACGCAAGGACATGGTGCGGCTGGAGTAGACCAGCGTATAGCCCGCGATGCCGGTCTTATCGTGGTAAGCGCGGCAGAACCCGCCATCAATGACCACCAGACGACCCCCGCCCTTGATGGGGCTCTCCCCGCTCTTTTCCCGCACCGGCACATGGCCGTTGACGATATGACTGGTGCCGGGCAGTCCGAACTCGGCCAGAATGCGGCGACAGGCAGCCTCATCATTATACCATGTATAGTAGGGGTCCTTGATCTCCTCGTGGGTGGCAGGGTCGGCGATGTAGAGCCGCTCGAAGGTCGTCATGGCACTCCGGCCGAACAGCGGCGACAGCTTACCGCACCACAGATACCACAAAAAGTCCTGTCCGCTCCGCCGGGCGGCACTGCCCTCGGGGGCAAAGTAGCCCCGGCGGGCCCGCTCGTCGCAGTAGTCCATGAGGGCGCGGCCAGAATAGCTCTGACCCTCGAATTGCTCCACGGCAAAGCTCCCGTTCCGGGTCATGGGCACCACGCCGTGGTAAAGCAGATTGCCGTTTTCGATATGGTACACACTGCCCTTGGCGTACAGAAATTCCACATGCTGCTGCAGGCGCTCGCTCTGCCGGAAGGATTCCACCAGCTTGTGGAGCACCAGCCGCTCGTCCTCGTTGAGGGCGGCGGGGTCTTTCGGGTCCACCGTGGGGAAACTGGTATCCCGCAGGGGGTACTCCTTCCCGTTCAGGGTCACTGTCCCCTTTTCCCAGTCGATGTGCCGCAGGAAATCCCGGCCCCGCATCTTGAAGTCCGGGTTACGATCGATGACCTTGCACTCCATTTTCAGCATCAGGATGGTGACTGCCTTGTGCATCACGGCACAGCGGTGAAGCATTCCCTCGGTGTAGGGGCCCCGGGCCGCGTCGGTGTGGGGCATCCAGAGGGTCAGGTCATCGTTGCCATAGAACTGCTCGGCCATCCGCTGCAAATGCCGCAGGTTGATGCCGTAGCAATCTTCCAGCATAGCGTGGTTATGGTAGGCCAGGGTCGTTTTGAGCACGGTGCAGACACAGATGGGGCTGCCAGCGGCGGCCCCCATCCAGACCACATCGTGGTTGCCCCACTGGATATCCACATGGTGGTGGCGCATCAGCAGGTCCAGGATAATATCAGGCCGGGGGCCGCGGTCGAACAGGTCGCCCACGATATGCAGCTTGTCCACGGCCAGCCGCTTGATGAGCTCGCACAGCCGGACGATAAAGCGGTCGGCACGGCCATTTTCAATGATGCTGCCCACGATCTGGCCGTAGTACAAGTCTTTGTCGTGATCCTCGAAGTGGGCGTGCAGCAGCTCGTCCAGAATATAGCCGCAGCTGGACGGCAGGCAGGAGCGCACATGCTGCCGGGTATGCTTGGAGGACACCAGCCGGCAGATATCGATAAGCCGAAGCAGGGTGTCGGTATACCAGCGGTCAAGCGCCTCTTCGTCCGCGCATTTCGCTTTGAGCTGGGGCAGCTTTTCGTTGGGATAATAGATAAGGGTAGCCAACTCGGCACGGGTCTGTTCCGGCACGGTCTCCCCCAGCACGATATCCACCTTTTCCCGGATGACACCGGAAGCAGAGTTCAGGATATGTACAAAAGCTTCGTTCTCGCCGTGCAGGTCACTCATAAAGTGTTCCGTGCCTTTGGGCAGCTTAAGCAGGGCCTGTGTGCTGATGATCTCGCTGGCGGCGGCGGCCTGCGAGGGGTAGTCCCGTGCCAGCAGGGAAAGATATTTCAGGTGATCCCGGATCTCCTCATTTTCGGTGCGCATGATACCCTCCGTCTGATATGCAGTATTTTTGCATGATATATAATATTTTACCATAGTATACCACATCACGTGTCATAAATGGTATAATAAGTGGTAGCAATTCTGTCAAATCTTTTGCAAAGGACTTGGATATTATGCCCAAAACCATTTCTGTTGCCGTTCCAGAAGCCTGCACCCTCTGCCCCCGGCAGTGCAAAGCCAACCGTGCCGCCGGGCAGGTCGGCTTCTGCGGGGCAGGCAGCGCCTTAAAAGCTGCCCGCGCGGCCCTGCACTTCTGGGAGGAGCCCTGCATCAGCGGTACCCAGGGCAGCGGCACGGTGTTCTTTTCCGGCTGCACCCTCAAGTGCTGCTTCTGCCAGAACTACCCCATCAGCGCCGAGGGGCTGGGCAAGGAGATCACAGTGGAGCATCTGGCTGAGATCTTCCTGAACCTGCAGGCACAGGGGGCCCACAATATCAATCTGGTCACGCCCGGCCAGTGGCGGCCCTGGATCATTGCCGCCCTCGACCTGGCCCGGGCACAGGGACTGTGCCTGCCCATCGTCTGCAACACGGGCGGCTACGAGACTGTGGAGAGCGCGAATGCCTGGAAAGGCCACATCGACATCTGGCTGGCCGACCTGAAATACGTCTCCCCTGCCCTTTCGGCGGAACTTTCCGCCGCACCGGATTATTTCGCCAACGCCAAACCCGCCATTGAAGCCATGATGGCCCAGGCCGGGCATCCTGTCTTTAACAGTGAAGGCATCTTGCAGCGGGGTGTGATTTTGCGGCACCTTGCCCTGCCCGGCCATGTGGATGACAGCTTTGCCGTCCTCGACCAGATGGCGGCATGGAACAGGGCCGACCCCGGGTGCTTCCTGCCCAGCGTGATGAGCCAGTACACCCCATTCTATAAAGCCGCCGAGCACGGCATCGGGCGGCGCATCACCACCTACGAGTACCGCCGGGTGGTCAACTACGCCATGGATCTGGGGCTCAGTGATGGCTATATGCAGCAGAAGAGCAGCGCAAAGGAAGAGTATACGCCGAGCTTTGATTTGACGGGTGTATAAGAAATAATTCGTCAAAACCACCAAAATTTCGCTTTCTTTTTCTCTCTATCGCAACGGCATTTGCTTGCTATCCGGTGGCCGGTGCGGTATAATGGATACAACAATGTGTTCTCACATGAAACGGTATACCAGAAACGACTTTTAGGAGGAGCGTTATGGAACATTACAACCCCATCCTCGGCAGCGAGCCCAATGGGCAGAAATTTATTACCTGCGGCGAGATCATGCTCCGTCTGACCCCGCCGAACTATGAAAAGATCCGCATGGCTTCCAGCTTTGAGGCCAGCTACGGCGGCAGCGAGGCCAACATTGCACTGGCCCTGGCCAACCTGGGCGTGGACAGCACCTTCTTCAGCGTGGTGCCCAACAACAGTCTGGGCAAGAGCGCGGTGCGCTGGCTCCGCTCCAACGATGTGCACTGCACCCCCATGATCCTGACCGAGCCCGACGAGACCCCCTCCAACCGACTGGGTACTTACTATCTGGAGACCGGTTATGGCATCCGCGCTTCCAAGGTCATCTACGACCGCAAGCACAGCGCCATCACTGAGTACGACTTCTCTCAGGTCGATCTGGATGAACTGCTGGAGGGCTACGACTGGCTCCACCTCAGCGGCATCACCCCGGCACTGGGCCCCAACTGCCGCGGCCTTATCATTGATATGCTCAAGGTCGCCAAGAAGAAGGGCCTGACCGTCAGCTTTGACGGCAATTTCCGCTCTTCCCTGTGGAGCTGGGAGGAAGCCCGTGACTTCTGCACCGAGTGCCTGCCTTACGTTGACGTTCTGCTGGGCATCGAGCCCTACCACCTGTGGAAGGACGAGAACGACCACAGCAAGGGCGACTGGAAGGACGGCGTGCCCCTGCAGCCCAGCTACGAGCAGCAGGACGAGATCTTCCAGCACTTCATTGAGCGTTACCCCAACCTCAAGTGCATTGCCCGCCATGTCCGTTATGCTCACAGCGGCAGCGAGAACAGCCTGAAGGCCTTTATGTGGTACGATGGCCACACCTTCGAGAGTAAGCTCTACACCTTCAATATCCTGGATCGTGTAGGCGGCGGCGATGCCTTTGCCAGCGGCCTGATCTACGCCATGCTCCACGATTACCGCGCCATGGATATGATCAACTTTGCCGTGGCAAGCAGCGCCATCAAGCACACCATCCACGGCGATGCCAACATCACCGACGATGTCAGCTCCATCCGCAACCTGATGAACATGAACTACGATATCAAGCGGTAAGCTGATTTTTTCAGAGAAGCAGAACACCCCTGCCGGGGATTTCCCGGCAGGGGTGTTCTGCACTTTATGTTTTACTGTTATTTCATCTTTTCTTTTTGCGGTTTATCCGTTCATCAACCTCCCGCATCCATGCTTCCAGACCAGAGGAAGCCAAAGTTCTTTAAGAAAGGATCATGCGGTCATTTGCGAACTCGCCGCCGGACGCGATCTGGAACTTGGCCAGCAGGTCGGAGACATGCAGGTTCTTCTTCTCCTCACCGGAGACATCATAGATGATATGGCCCTCGTGCATCATAATCAGGCGGTTGCCATACTTGATGGCATCCTTCATATTGTGGGTGATCATCATGGTGGTCAGGTGGTTCTCCTCCACGATCTTGGCCGAGAGGGTTAGCACCTTGAGTGCGGTCTTGGGGTCAAGGGCAGCAGTGTGCTCGTCCAGCAACAGGAGCTTGGGCTTGTTCATGGTGGCCATGAGCAGAGTCAGCGCCTGACGCTGACCACCGGACAGCAGACCCACACGGGCGGTCAGACGATCCTCCAGGCCCAGATCCAGACTCTTGAGCAGTTCACGGTAGCGCTCCCGCTCGGCCTTGGTGATGCCGATCTTCAGGCCGCGGCGCTTACCGCGCCGGGCGGCCAAGGCGAGGTTTTCCTCGATCTGCATGGTGGCCGCGGTGCCGGTCATGGGGTCCTGGAACACGCGGCCGATGTAAGCGGCACGCTGATACTCGCTCAGTTTGGTCACGTCGATGCCGTCAATGATGATCTTACCGCTATCCACGGGCCAGACACCGGCCACGGCGTTCAGCATGGTGGATTTGCCCGCGCCGTTGCCGCCGATGACGGTGACAAAGTCACCCTCGTTCAACTTCAGGTTCAGACCGTTCAGGGCCGTTTTCTCGTTAACCGTACCGGCGTTGAAGGTCTTGGAAACATTCTGGATCTCAAGCATTTTTTGCGTCCTCCTTCTGTGCCTTCTTTGCCGCGGGCTTTGCGAAATACTTGCTCTTCCAATAGGGCACTGCCAGGAACACTGCCACGACGGAAGCACTGAGCAGCTTGAGCAGGTTTGCGTCAAAGCCAAGCGTCAGCACCAGCTGAATAACAATATAGTAGATGATGGCGCCCAGAGAGACGGACACCAGCTTGAGGGCAAAGTTGTGGAAGATGCGTCCAAACACAGCCTCACCGATGATGACAGCGGCCAGACCGATAACGATGGCACCACGACCCATGCTGACATCGGCAAAGCCCTGATACTGGCTCAGCAGCGCACCGGACAGGGCGACCAGACCGTTGGAAACAGCCAGACCCAGCACGACGTTGAAGTTGGTGTTGATGCCCTGGGCACGGCTCATGGCGGGGTTGGAGCCAGTGGCACGGATGCCGCAGCCCAGCTCGGTGCCAAAGAACCAGTACAGCACACCGATGACCACAGCGCTGACGATGATGACCATAATGATGGGGTTGTGGAGAGCGAACTCCTTGACCCAGCGCAGGGAGATGAGCAGGTCGTACTTATCCACATTGATGGACTGGTTGGCCTTGCCCATGATCTTCAGGTTGATGGAGTAAAGGGCCAGCTGGGTCAGGATACCTGCCAGAATGGCCGGGATGCCCATAAAGGTGTGGAGCAGACCGGTGACAAAGCCGGTAGCCAGACCGGCCAACAGGGCCACGAGCAGAGCCAGCCAGACGTTCATGCCGGACAGCAGGCACATGACGCAGACAGCGCCTCCGGTGCCGAAGGAGCCGTCCACGGTCAGGTCAGCCACATCCAGAATACGATAGGTCAGATACACACCAATCGCCATGATGCCCCAGATCAGACCCTGGGCACAGGCACCGGGCAGCGCGCCGGGCAGATTGGCAAGTCTTGCAAGAATCTCCAAAACGGTTTCCTCCTATAATTACACTTTTTATAATACGGGAAAACGGAGAAGAACCCAAAAAGGCCCTTCTCCGCTATTTTCTATTGTATCCCTGCTTTCCTATCAAGGAAGCAGACTGAGGCGTTACCCCTCAATGGCCTCGTAGCCCTCGGGGACGGTCATACCCAGGTCATCGCAGATGGCCTTGTTGTACTTCTTGGTCACGTTGGTGTACTCGATGGGCATGGTGGAGATATCGGCCTCGCCGGTCAGGATCTTAGCAGCCATCTCACCGGTGGTATAGCCCAGGTCATAATAGCTGATGGACAGGGTAGCCACGCCGCAGCCGGAGCAGATGCCCTCCTCGCCTGCGAACACAGGCTTCTTAGCGGGACGGCAGATGCCATCCACAATGCCGGTGTTCGCGGCGACTGTGTTATCGGTAGGAACATACACAGCGTCGTTCTCGTCAGCAGCCTTCTGGCAGACAGAAGCCAGATCGTTGGAATCGGAGAAGGAATACTGGGTAGCAGTGATGCCCTTGGCCTCGAGGTACTTCTGGACCTCGTCTACCTGATACTGGCTGTTTGCCTCGGCGGAGCAGTAGAGCAGGCCAACCTTGGTTGCCTCGGGCAGCCACTCGGTGATCATATCAGCCTGCTGATCCAGAGGAGCCAGGTCGGAGGTACCGGAGACGTTGCCACCCACGGTGCCGTCGAAATCGCTCAGACCCAGAGCCACGCCGTACTCGGTGACGGAGGTGCCCAGGATGGGGATGGTGTTGGTGGCAGCCTGTGCAGCCTGCAGAGCAGGGGTAGCGTTTGCCATGATCAGGTCAACGCCCGCGGAAACAAAGCCGTTGGCGATGGTGGCGCAGGTTGCGGAATCGTTCTGGGCGTTCTGGAAGTCGAAGGTGACATTCTCGCCGAACTGTGCGGTCAGGGCATCCTCAAAACCCTGGGTAGCGGCATCCAGAGCGGCGTGCTCCACCAGCTGGCAGATGCCAACGGTATACTGCTGGCCATCGGCTGCGGCGGCAGAAGCCACGGCAGAGGAAGCGGTGGAAGAAGCAGCAGTGCTGGAAGAAGAGCCGCCGCAGGCGGTCAGAGCAGCAGCAGCCCCGCAGACAGCGGCAGCAGACAGGAACGAACGACGAGAAATTTTACGCATGATATTACTCCCTCAATTCTACTTTCGCGGCAACAGGACACCGCATGAAAGTCAGTTTCCAAGCGGCCTCTTACATTAAGCTGCCGCTTTACACTCGTGAAGTATACCACACTTTACGTCCCAAAACAACCGGGGAACAGCCCAAATTATCAATCAAAGTAATTTTATTTATCACTTTTTTCAATAGATTTGCGTCGTCTTTGCAT
>CALDLZ010000428.1 GCA_937915335.1 uncultured Faecalibacterium sp. | reverse complement strand
TCAACGCTACGGCTCTGTTCTTCCACAAGCTTAGCTTGTGGTTTTTCTCTATGAAAGAAAGACCGTTGCGTTTTCATGCAGCGGTCTTTTCTCGTTTACTTACTATTTTTATTCTTTTCATTCAATTCATTCTGTTTCGTATCAGTCAGAGAATAAAATAGAATGAAATGAATAATTTGAATAAATTTTTTAGCTTAACGATACCTGTGCAGATGGCACATCTGCACAGGCATTATCAAGCCGATACATCTTGAAGCAGTGCTTCTGGCTTGTACTTCCGTGTTTGGAAACGGTATGTCGAACCGCATCCCTCTCCCACAGCATCGGCTCAAGCTCGGTGATGCGCTTGGCCAATGCCTGCGAGGTGGGTGCCAGCTCAGTACCCGCGTACCGCTGGCCCATCTCCATCAGGTTCTTGGAGTAGCCGCTCCACGTCCCGTCCCCCTGCTGCAACAACACCCGCAGGGTCTTGACGATGGGTTCTGCCTCGTACTCGGCTACCCGGCGCTGAGCGGCCAGCTGGGCCGCCGTGCCCTGCATGACCCAGCGGCAGCGGGCCTTGTCGAAGCGGATGACCCGCTCGCACTGCTCGATGTCACGGCCGGTGAGCAGAAAGCTGGCCTCGTCGTCCATCCGGCTGTGCTTGTCCAGCACGATGGTGAAATCCGCCGCGCCCAGAATGCCGGTGGAGCCGTTGATGTTGTCGAAGCTGTCCTCGGTGTTCTTGCTCTTGCGGGTGTGGTGCACCAGCAGCACGCAGATGCCACGGCTGTCGGCAAAGGCCTTCAGCCTGCCCATATAGTCGTAGTCGGCATCGTAGGCGTTCTCGAAGGGCTTGGCCCGGGGCTTTATTTTAGATAAGGTATCGATGCAGACCAGATGGATATCGGGGTTGTCATCGAGGTAGGCCCCCAGGTTCTCCAACAGGCCCTCGCCCAGCCGCTCGGCCTGGAACATGACGTGCATGTTGGCCGGGGCGGGCCTGCCCTCCAGCAGACGGCGCAGGCGGGTCTGCATCCGGCTCTTGCCGTCCTCGAGGGCGAGGTAGAGGGTGCCGTGCTGCCGGGTCGGGAAGCTCAGGAACGGCTCGCCCTGGGCCACGGCCAGGCAGAGGTCGAGCACCATCCAGCTCTTGCCCAGCTTGGGCTTTGCCACCAGCACCCCCATGCCCATGGGCAGCAACCCCTCCACGACGTAGCGGATAGGCGGCAGCTCCATCTCGAACAGTTCCCGCGCCGACCACGCCCGCGCCCCGGCAGACGGGGCGGCCTGGGCTTCCGGTTCCGGCTTGGCGGGCGTGTCCAGCCCGTTGATGTAGTCGGCGTAGTCCTCGCCGATGCGGGCAGTGAACGCCTCCTTGCCCACCCGGTCATACTCTGCCATCACGCCGTCCCGCCAGCGCCGCAGTTTGAGCTCCAGCCCGTTCCAGAGCCGCAGCTCCCGGGCCCGCTCCTGCACCAGATGATAGCGCTCGTTCTGGTCGGCGGGCAGCCCCCGGAAAGTGAACCAGTATCCTAGCCGGGAGAAGAGCTTCTCCTCGCTGTCGGCGGTGTCCAGCCACCGCAGGAAGTCATCCTGGTCGGCGGGCAGGAAGCGTTTGACCTCCTGCTGCGCGCGGAAAGCCTCATCCATGTCATTATGATCCATTGTCGTGCTCCTTTCTGTTTCGTTGCACTGTGTTTTTTCTGGTTCTAGTGTAACAACAAAAAGATGTTCCGTCAACAACTATGTTCTGTTGATTTTTCGAGCGAAAAGTGAAGGAAAAGCCATTGAAAAGTTGCGTTTTTCACTTTCCCGTGATAAAATGAATGCAGAAAGGGGTTGAATGGATGCTGCTTCAATACTTCATCACAGAGAACGCAACCGGAACGGTCGTTCCCATTGAGATTGTCCCCGCTGTGCAGGCTGACCTGCTGGCAACCAAGAACGGTTGGCAGTCCGATTGGACGAGCGAGTTCATCCGTGACCCCAAGCTGGAAAAATATGTTGCCAAAACGGATTCGGGTGAGATCGTTGCTCTGGGTGCCTACCGTGAGGATGAGCACGGCATTTCCATCTTCATTGCCAACATGGAAGCGCACCCACAGAGCAACCCGACCTTTACGGTCAACCGGAAATATTCCGGTATCGGGCGGATGATGATCGCCTATGGCATCCAGCTTTCTATCGACAGCGGGCATGGCGGTGTTGTCACCTTTGCCGCCAAGACCGACGAGCTTTACGAGCATTATGTCCACGATTTCCATGCCGTGCCCATCTTCCAGCCCTTTTCCGGCGGACCCAAGCTCCTGATGCTGGCCGATGAAGGTGCACAGGCTATTTTCAGTACCTATCTATCCTGAGAACGGGAGGGATTTTATGTTGAACCACGAGCCCGAATTACAGGTTGCCCCCATGTCGGACGAGACGATGGACTACCTCGACACGCTGTTTGCTGTCTGCAAGCGTTTCCACACGGACTATTACCATGCCACCCAGAAAGAGCGGGATTTCATTGATGCCGTTGCCTGCCATGAGTACCAGCTGAAGAAGGCCCACGAAAAGGGCCAGCAGCGCGCCGCCGTCCCGCCGTTCCTCGGCATTGTGAGGAGCGAGCGGAGCAATAACATGCCTGCCTGATCAAAATCTCTCCGTCAGGGTTTCCCGGTTGACGGAGAGATTTTTTAGTCCCATGCTTCGAAAGTCCCCCTTATCGTACCACTGATCTGCTATACTCTCCTTGTCGAACAAAACCGGCCCTTTTACGGGCCCCATGACAGGAGGGAACACCATGAGTGATTACGAGATCAGATATGTTGGCAGCCATGTGGAGGTCTACACCCGGGGCGGGGTGTTCCTCTTCTCGGCGGACACGGTGCGGGAGGCCATGGAGGAGCTGGACGATGCCGCGTGACCGGGTGCCGTGACAAGCTGGCGTTGCTGTTTTCCCGGAAAGTTCCCGGGAACATGCAAAGACGCCGCAAATGTAAAATGCTTGTAAAATCTAAGAAAAGAAGCGTTGACAAACCTGCGAAATTGCGAAGAAATACAGAAAAAATGCAAAAAACATGTAAAATAAAGCTTGTTGTTCGAGGGGAATCAATGCTATAATAAAAAGGATGGCGTTCGGGCCAGAGAGCCCCGGACGGCCGTCCTTAGTTTGTTTTCAGAGCAAAAGGAAGTTTTAGGAGTATCGAGATGGATATCACACACATCACCTCACTGTTGGGCGGTATTGCGCTGTTCCTCTATGGTATGTCGATCATGGGTGCCGGCCTGGAAAAGCTGGCGGGCGGCAAGATGCAGGGCGTGCTGCAAAAGCTGACCTCCTCCACCATCAAGGGTGTTATTTTCGGCACCCTCATCACCGGTGTCATCCAGTCCTCTGCTGGTACGGTCGTCATCTGTGTCGGCCTTGTCAACTCTGGTATTATGACCCTGACGCAGTCGGTCGGCGTCATCATGGGTGCGAACATTGGTACGACTGTCACCGGTCAGCTCATCCGCATGGCGGATATCTCGGGTGACAGCCTTTGGCTGACCCTCATCCAGCCCAAGACCTTCGCGCCCGTGGTGGCGTTCATCGGCTGCATTTTTTATGTGTTCCTGCGCAATGCCAAGAAGAAGAACATCGGCCAGATCATGCTGGGCTTTGGCATCCTCTTCACGGGCATGAGCCTGATGGATACCGGCGTTTCCCCCCTGCGGGAAAGCCCCGCCTTCCAGGAGCTGTTCGTCAGCATGACCAACCCCATTCTGGGCGTGCTGGTGGGCATGATCGTCACCGTCGTGATCCAGTCGTCCTCCGCCTCGGTGGGTATTTTGCAGGCGCTGTCCAGCACCGGCCTTGTCACCTTTGGCTCGGCCATTCCCATCATCCTGGGTGCTCACATCGGCACCGCCTTCACTCCCCTGCTGACCATCGGCGGCTCCTCCAAGGACGGCAAGCGCGCCGCCCTCATCCACCTGTACTTCAACATCATCGGCAGCTGTGTGCTGCTGGCCGTCATCTACGCCGTGCGCTACACCATCGGCATCCCGATGTGGGGCGACGTGATGAACAAGAGCTCTATTGCGAACATCCATACCCTGTCCAGCGTGGCGGCGATGCTGCTGTTCCTGCCCTTCAGCAAGCTGCTGTCCAAGCTGGCCATGCTCACGGTGCCCGACAGCCCCGAGGAAGCGCAGGAAATGAGTATGCCCGTGCTGGACGAGCGTCTGTTCAAGAGCCCCGCCGTGGCTCTGCAGCAGGCCAAGAACGCCGTGGTCAAGATGTCCCGCCGTGCCGCCCGCAACGTGAGCCTGGCCAATCCCCTGCTGCTCAAGATGGACGAGGACGTGGTGAGCGCCATCAACGTGCGTGAGAATCTCATCGACCGGATGGAGGTCGAGATCTCCAACTACCTTATCAAGCTGACCGACCAGGAGCTGGGCGACGACGAGAGCCACGCCGTGACCGAGCTGCTGAACTTCGTCACCGAGTTCGAGCGTATCGGCGACTACGCCGTAAACATCCAGGAAAAGGCCGTGGAGCTCTACGAGAAAGAGGCTTCCTTCAGCGAGGTTGCCAAACGTGAGCTCAAGCTGCTGGATGCCGCCCTGGAGCAGATCCTGAACCGCACCAACGATGCATTCGAAAACGAGGACATCGCCCTGGCCCGTCAGGTGGAGCCGCTGGAAGAGGTCATCGACATTCTGGTGGAAAAGCTCCGTGACGGCCACATCAAGCGTCTGAAGGATGGCATCTGCTCCATCGATACCGGCGTGGTTTTCCTCGATGTGCTGAACAACGTGGAGCGCATCTCCGACCACTGCTCCAACGTGGCGGCCCGTCTGGTGGGCACCAGTGAGGGCGACGATTACGATTCCCACACCCTCAAGAGCCTGATGCACCACAACCCCAGCAAGGAGTACTCCCTCATGTATGAGGAGTGCCGCAAGGAGTACCTTGCCCCGCTGGAGACCATGGAGAAGGAAGCGTAAGGGCAGCTGGCCCTTCGTACAACCTCTCCGTCATTGCTGACGCAATGCCACCTCCCCTAGTAGGGGAGGCCTTGGCATAGGGTTCATTTTTCGCAATAATCGCCTATCGGCTCCAAAACCGGCACCTGCCGCAGGGGTAAAGGCTTTGCGCCAGCAGTGCAAACAGGAGCGAAGCGCCAAACCACGAAAACGTGACGGCCTGCCAAGGGCTCCCCTACTAGGGGAGCTGCCGAGCGTTAGCGAAGGCTGAGAGGTTGTACAAAGACGAAACCTAATCATAAAAAGAAGTCCCTTCGGTACTCACACACCGGAGGGAGTTCCTATTTGTAAATATTTACAGATAAATGAAAGCCCCCTCAGTACAGGCACATACTGAGAGGGGCCTTCTTTTGCTTCGGGTGAACTTATAGAACGACATCATTCCTTCGCACCCTTATTATATGCAACTTTCCTGCAAAAGTCAAGGGCTCAGAAGAAACTCACCTGGCTGCTCTCGGGCAGGTTGGCCAGCACGCCGGCGGCGCGCAGGCTGTCCAGCACGGCGCTGGTGACACCGGTGGCCTGCTGGAGCTCCTCCACCGAGATATACTCCTGCCCGGCGAGGGTGGCACGCTCCATTGCGTCGGCGGCGGCACCGCCAAGGCCCTTCAGGGCCGAGAACGGCAGGCGCACCTTGCCGTCCTCCACGATATACTTGGAACCCCGGCTCTTGCCCAGCTCGATGGGCAGAAACTCGTAGCCGCGGGCCAGCATCTCGTTGACCAGCTGCAGGCTGACCAGCACATCCTCGTCCTTGGCGTTCTTCTCCTCTTTCAGGCGGCGCTTCACGGCCTCCATGTGGGCACGGGCCACGGCAGGCCCGCCCACGGCGGCCTCGTAGTCGATATCGGCGCCGCGCACGGTGAAGTAAACGGCGTAAAACTCGGCAGGCCGGTAAATTTTGAACCACATCAGCCGGATAGCGCTCATCAGGTAGGCCACGGCGTGGGCCTTGGGGAACATATACTTGATCTTGCGGCAGGACTCGATATACCAGTCAGGCACATCGTGCTCCCGCATGGCTTCCTCCCAGCCGGGCTTGAAGCCGCCCTTTGCCACCTTGCCCTTACGGACAGCCTCCATAATATCAAAGGCCATCTTGGGCTCCAGCCCCTTGCGGAGCAGGTAGAGCATGATACTGTCACGGCAGCCAATGACCTCCGCAATGGTGCAGGTGCCGCTGCGGATCAGCTCATCGGCGTTGTTCGTCCAGACATCGGTGCCGTGAGACAGGCCCGAGATCTGGATCAACTCCGAAAAGTTCTTGGGGCGGGCCTCCACCAGCATTCCGCGCACGAAGTTGGTGCCCATTTCCGGGATGCCGAAGGTGCCGGTCTGGCTGTCGATCTGCTCCGGGGTCACGCCCAGGGCTTCCGGGCTGGTCAGCAGGCTGTACACCTTGGGGTCGTTCATGGGGATGCTGTCCACGGGGATGCCGGTGTACTCCTCGAAATACTTGTAGAAGGTGGGCATATCGTGGCCCAGCTCGTCCAGCTTGAGCAGAGTGTCGTGGAGGTACTTGAACTCGAAATGCGTCGTGAGCAGACCGCCCGCGACATCATCCGCCGGGTGCTGGATGGGGCAGAAATCGTAAATTTCGTAGGTATCGGGCACGACGTCCATGCCGCCC
>CALDLZ010000427.1 GCA_937915335.1 uncultured Faecalibacterium sp. | reverse complement strand
CCTTTTCCATGACCTCGTTGCGGCACTCCACGCGCACGCCGATGTCAACGGTGCCGGGCTTGTGGGCAATGTGATGCTCGGCACAGATCTTCTCCAGCCAGTCGGCACCGCGGCGGCCCGTGCCGATGACAACAGTATCGGCGTAGACGGCATGAGCCTCTGCGTCCTTGGGACCCTTGAGCAGCACACCCTTGCACTCCTCATTCTCGAGGATGATGTTCTCGCACTCGGTGCTGAACAGCATCTCCACGCCATTGTCGGCCAGATAGTTCTGGATGGCCAGATACAGCTGCTGAGCCTTCTCGGTGCCCAGATGACGGATGGGGCAATCCACAAGCTTCAGACCGGCATGGATGGCGTTCTTGCGGATCTCCTTGATGTCCTCGCCGGTGTAGATGCCCTCCACATGGGGGTCAGCGCCGAACTCGAGGTAGATCTTGTCGGTGTAGTTGATGAGCTCCTGGGCAAACTCCTCACCGATCAGGCTGGGCAGGTCACCACCCACCTCGTAGGAAAGGCTCAGTTTGCCGTCAGAGAACGCGCCCGCACCAGAGAAACCGGTGGTGATGGCACAGGTGGGGCGGCAGTTGACACAGTGGCCCAGCTCTGCCTTGGGGCAGTGGCGCTTTTCCACCGGCTTACCCTTTTCCACCAGAAGGATTTTCTTCTTGCTGCCATGGCGCAGCAGCTCCACGGCGGTAAAGATGCCGGCCGGGCCGGCACCCACAATGATCAGGTCATATTTTTCCATGTTCTCTTGTTATCCTTTACTTGAAATAGCCTTCCCCCTTGGGGGAAGGTGGCGAGCCTGCGAGCCGGATGAGGGGGAGTCATCTTCAGATTCCACATGGTCAGAACAGCATCTGACCACAGCTTCCCCTCATCAGTCTTGCGGCTTTGCCGCAATCCAGCTTTCCCCTCGGGGAAAGCCTTATTCATCGTCCTCCTGCTCCACTTCCGCGCTCTCATCCACATGATCCAGCTCCACGGCGGTGGCTTCCACATCGGCAGGGGCCACATCGGGGGCGACCACGCCGTCACCGTTCAGATCCTGACCGGTCAGGGACTCCAGCATGGACTGGGTTTCGGGATGGAGCTTGGCAAAGCGGCGCATAGCCAGCACGGTGTACAAGGCGCTGAGCAGGTTGATGGCACCCTCGATGATGAGGATGATGCCGATGGCCATGACCAGCGTCTCCATGGTACCGAAGGGGTTCAGGATCATGATCACGCCCAGCACCACGCTGAGCACCGGCAGCAGCAGGAAGCCCTTCCAGCTGGGGTACTCGCAGCGGCGCAGGTCGAGGGCGTTCTGGATGCGGCCCAGACTGTCGAAGATGATGAACAGGCCGAACACGATGGGCAGGATGCGCACCACGATGTCACTGCGGAAGATGAGGAAGGCACCCAGCGCCAGACAGATGACACCCGAGATCAGGGTGAGCTGGCTCTGGAAGATGCCGCGCTCCACGGCAAAGTAGCGCACCAGCTGGACGACGGCGCACACCAGCACCACACCGCCCAGGGCGTAGCAGACCACGTTCAGGGCGGTAGAGGGGCGCATGAGCAGGAAAATGCCAAGGCCCAGATAGAGCACGCTCATCAGGATCAGGTTCCATTTCAACTTCTTTGCCATAAAACGGTCACATTCCTTTCTCAGCTTGGAGAATGATTTTCAGCTTACTGTGCGGCAGCGGTCTTATCGTACATAGGCTCGATGATCTTCTTGTCCAGACGGGTGAAGAACAAAAAGCTCAGAGCCAGGCTGACGAACTCGGCGATGACGAAGGACCACCACACCATGTTGACGTTGCCGGTCTTGCTCAGCAGCCAGGCGGCGGGCAGCAGGACGATCAGCTGACGGCAGATCGAGATGATCAGGCTGAACAGACCATTGCCCAGCGCCTGGAAGGTGGAGGACAGGATGATACTGATGCCGGCCAGCAGGAAGTGGAAGCAGATGATGCGCAAGGCGGGCACACCGATGGACAGCATGGCATCGCTGGCGGAGAACAGGCCCAGCAGCTTGTCGGGCAGGAACTGGAACAGCAGGAAGCCGACCAGCATGATGGCTTCGGCATAGAAGATGGCGCACTTGATGGTCTTTTTCACACGGTCAGGCTTGCGGGCACCGTAGTTGTAGCCGATGATGGGCACCATGCCGTTGTTCATGCCGAAGATGGGCATGAACACGAAGCTCTGCAGCTTGAAGTAAACGCCGAACACGGCCACGGCGGTGGCGGTGAAGGCCATCAGGATCTGGTTCATAAAGAAGGTCATCACGCTGCCCACGCACTGCATGGCGATGCTGGGCAGGCCGACGATATAGATGCGCTTGATGGCTTCGGCGCTGGGACGGAAGCCCTTGAAATCCAGCTGGATATCGGGGTTCTTCTTGATGTTGAGGTAGAAAGAGACGGCAGCGCCGCAGAACTGGCCGATGACAGTCGCCACGGCAGCACCGGTGGTGCCGGACAGAGCCTCGCCGCAGTAGCCAAAGATGAAGATGGGGTCGAGGATGATGTTGACGATGGCACCGATCAGCTGGCTGATCATGCTCAGGTTGGTGCGGCTGGTAGCGGCCAGCAGCTTCTCGTTCATTACCTGCAGGAACATGCCCAGGCTGAACACGCAGCAGACGGTCAGGTAGCGGATGCCCTGCTCGGCGATATTGGCATCGCCGGTCTGGGCATAGAAGTAGGGGCGCACCACGGTCAGGCCCACCACGAGGAAGACCAGGTAGCTGCACAGGGCCAGGAACAGACCGTTCTCAGCGGTCTTGTTGGCACGGTACTGGTCCTTTTCGCCCAGGCTCTTGGAGAGCAGGGCGTTGACACCCACGCCGGTGCCGATGCCAACGGCGAACATGACGCTCTGCAGCGAGTAGGCCAGAGAGACGGCGGTCAGGGCGTTCTCGCTGACACGGGCAACGAACACGGAGTCCACAACGTTGTACAGCGCCTGTACCAGCATGGAGATCATCATCGGGATGCTGAGCTTGATCAGCAGCGGGTTGATGTCCATGGTGCCCATAATGTTTTCGGGTTCGGAAAGATTGATCTGCTTGTTTTCCACGATTTCTCCTTTTGACGTTGAATGATAGATGACGTTTATGCTTGAACGGGGGCGGCGGTCGTCGCCGTTGCCCAAAACGTGGGCAGGGCACTTGCGCACCCTACCCACGAAGCATCATTGATTTTTGGCCCGCTGGCCCAATGGGAATTTACTTTGCCATGGTCTTTTCCTTGGCGGCGACAGCATCCAGGATCATCTTGACACAGGTCTCACGGCCCAGGGCGGCGTTGATGGCCAGATCGTAGTTGTGGGCGTCACCCCAGCGGTTCTGGGTATAGTAGTTGTAGTAAGCGGCACGGTTACGGTCGGTCTTTTCGATCTCTTCCTTGATGCCCTTCTCGTCGTGTGCTTTGACCAGCGGATCGGTCTTGGCCAGCTCGCGGCGCCACTCTACCGGTGCGTAGATGAACACGCGCAGCACGTCATTGCGCTCCCGCAGCACATAGTCACCGCAGCGGCCCAGAATGACGCAGGGGCCTTCCTCGGCCAGCTGCTTGATGATACGGCTCTGCAGGATGAACACCTGATCGCCCAGCGGCAGCTCGTTGCCCATGGTATACAGGCTGTACAGCAGGCTGTGGGTGTGGCGTTTCTCGCTGGCGGCCACGGCTTCCTCGGACAGGCCGGAGTGCTTTGCAGCCATGGTGATCAGCTCCTTGTCGTAGAGCTTGATGCCCAGAGCGTTTGCAACATCCTCTGCGATGTAGTTGCCGCCGGTGCAGTACTCACGTCCAATGGTGATGATCGTTTTTGCCATAATGTGTTCCTCCCTATGTTATGGTTTCTATCCCGAAAAGCGCTTGGCACTTCCGGCTCAGAGGCCGGTCCGCGCAGTGCTTGGGTCCTGTATTGGCTCGGCAGGCGGTGCTGCCGGTTTCGGGGGCGCGGGGAGCCGGACTTCCGCGACCCGCATCCGTCCGGTCTGATCCACGGCGTAGACGCTGCAGCGTCCGCCCGCGGCCAGCTGATCCTGGGGAAAACGCAGCCCGCCCTCGGGGGTGCGCTCCATCCGGTGGAAGGTGCGGTGAGCCGTGGTGGCGTGGGCCACACCGTCATGGACGGCATAGGCGGCCCAGCCGGAGAAATCCTCCGGCAGCGGATCCTTCTGGCCCCGCTGCTCAAAGAAGTAGCTGCCGTCCTCGGCCCGGGAAAGATCACACCGCACCCGGTTGGGCAGGTCGGCGGGGACCTCCCGCTGTTTTGCCCGCAGGGCGATGGCCCGGCCCGTGAAGTATCGCATGAAATCCGACAGCGCCATGGTGCAGTTCACCGCGCCGTCGCCGTC
Source organism: uncultured Faecalibacterium sp. (assembly GCA_937915335.1). Lineage (GTDB taxonomy): Bacteria > Bacillota > Clostridia > Oscillospirales > Ruminococcaceae > Faecalibacterium. The sequence goes on along the minus strand of CALDLZ010000427.1, from coordinate 17,117 downwards.
GGCGGTGGGGTCGTTCAACAAGACGTAATCTGCCAGCACGGCATCATCATGCCCAAAGCCCCGCAGGCCCATCCAGACCCCTACCGGGTCCCGCTGGCCCCGGATGCGCCGCTCTACCCGGACAGCCACCGAGCAGTCATCGTGGATCTGAGCGCGCAGGTCGGCCAGGTCCATCCAGGCCTGCCAACAGGGGTAGCCGCAGCAGCCAGCCGCCGCCGCCGCAAAGGCGGCGTTGCCGGTGGAGCTGTTGACGTTGTCCTCCATGGCGTAGGCCACCTCCTCGGGCAGGATGTCCTCGCCGTAACGGTTCATCAGAGCCGCCATCACAAGGGGCAGATCCATCTCCCGGCCAAAGCTGGGGTCGTGGGCCTGCAGGCAGTATTCGGGCAGATAGAGCCGCCGGTTCAGCGGGTGGCCAGTGTGCTTTTCCCAGGTCAGGGGGCGCACCGCCGCCGCCAGCAGCCGGACTGCCGGGGAGGCTTTGTCATCATTGGTGGAAAGGTTTACCTGTAATTGGATGCCGGTGCCGCCGCCCGGCGTGGCGACCGTCACGGTATCCCCCATCAGGAACACCATGCCGTCCTCGCTCTGGGTATGGATGCTGCGGCGGGGGTAATCCGGGGCCCACTTGCCAAAGCTCATCCAGCCCGTCCAGGTGTTCCCGGCGTAGACCCGGCAGCGTACCTCCACCATCGTGTTGTGGGGAGCGCTGGCGTTCCAGCTGACGTTCAGGTTGCAGAAGGCCGGCATGGCGAACTCCGGGGTGGTGTAGCTGCCGTAGGGCAGATACCGCCCGGCGGCGGAATCCAGCACCACGGCACCGCTTTCCAGCGCCACATTGTCCAGCGCGCCCCGGGAGAAGGTCTCAGTGCCCTGCAGCACCAGATTGTTCCGTTGTTCCATCCGCACTTCTCTCCTTTGCGCACTGTGGGCGGCGCAGTCTTATTCTTCAGGGGTATCCCCGCTCCACTGTGCCTCGTGGAGCTTCTGGATGTTTTCCTCGATATGGAAAAGCCTGTTGATGTCGTTGTAGGTGATCTGATTGCAGATCAGGCAGGGCAGCCAGAAGCCGAACAGCAGCACCAGGAACAGGCTGCCGGGCATGGAGGCGATCAGAAGCCCCCAGAATACCACCATCACGGCGGCAGCGGCCAGTGCCCGGGGGAAGAAGGACAGCATACAGGCCAGGCTGTTCTTCAGCACCAGCCGGAAGGGCAGATCCAGCAGCACGATCTGGGGCCACATGTAGGAAAACAGCATGTGGAACAGCGCCAGGTTCAGCACGGTGGCGATGAGCAAGGCGGTGTGCGAGGTGCCGCCGGAGCGGGAGATCAGGCAGACCGTGACCAGATAGATCTGGGAAACGACGACGATGCAGGTCAGAACGCCCGGCAGGATGCTGGCTTTGAAATTCTGCTTGAAGGCCCGGCGGTAGGTGCTCCACCAGTAGCCGGGCTCGTCCCGCAGGGCGCGCAGCACGGTGTCATACATGCCGGCCAGCGCGGGGCCCGCCAGAATGCCGCTCACGGCGGCACCGCCCAGCATCATCGGCAGGCTGCCGGTCAGAAAGCCGCCCAGCGCCAGCACCACAAAGGGCACAAATCCGATACAGGTGAGCAGGTTGGCCAGAAACAGGCTGCTCAAATCGCGGCTCACCACCTCGAAAAAGCGGTTGATCCCCTTTTTGCGGGGCGCGTCCTTCTCCACACCCGGCCCATCCTTGAATTGTCTGGAAGAAAAGAAGCCCATTTGTTCCTATATCCCTCGCTTATCTAGGCAGCAGGGACGGCAATGCCATTGTGCTACCTTTCTGCTTATAAATATACCCGGATTTTGTGGAATTTGCAAGCTTAAAAGGCCCTGATTTGTAAAAAAAGTGTGTTCTCTCCCATTTTGCCCCAAAGTGTGTTACAATGACAGTGGCTTTCTTGGCCGGAAGGAGGAAAGAAACTTGAGCATTTTGCGCACCATTGCGTTATTCATTTATCTGTTCGGTTATATGATCGTGCATTACGGCACCCTGCGGCGGGGCGAGCGTGCCTTGGCGGCCGGGGACATGGACACCGTGGAGCGGATCGTGCTGGCGAACATTCCCCGCTGGAGCCGGGGCATCCTGAACGTCACGGGTGCCCGGGTGACGGTGGAGGGGAAGGAGAACATCCCGGCGGGTCCCTGCGTGTTCGTGGGCAACCACCGCAGCTACTATGATATTCCTATTCTGCTGACGGCGCTGGACGCGCCCCATGGCATCCTGGCAAAAGAGGAACTGGAAAGGATCCCGCTGCTCAACCGCTGGATGAAGCTGCTGGGGTGCGTGTTCGTCAAGCGGGATGATATCCGTGCGTCCGTCAAGGCCCTGAACGATGCCACCGCCATCGTGGAGAGCGGCAGGAGCTTTATCATCTTCCCTGAGGGCACCCGCTACAAGGGCGAGGAGGGCGGCGCTGGCGAGTTCAAAGCAGGCGCCTTCCGCATTGCCATTAAGACGGGCGTGCCCGTGGTGCCGGTGGCGATCTCCGGCGCGCGGAACCTGTTTGAGGGCCACGGCCTGCGGGCCACGCCCGGGGACATTCGGGTGCAGATCCTGCCTCCCATCCATACCGAGGGCATGAGCAAGGCCGAGCAGAAGCAGCTGCCCGATGCCGTGCGGCAGGCCATTCTGGCACAATTGTAAGGAGAACTATGGCTAGTTATCGCTATGAGCGGGACATCGACCCCGCTGATCTGGTTCCTGAAGCGCCCCGGCAGTACACCCGCAGGGAGAAGTGGAAAAACTGGTGGGACTACAATCTGAAGTGGGTCATCCTGGCCGTGGTATGCGTGCTGGCGTTGGTTCTTTTTCTGGGGCAGGCAACGAGCAACACCACGCCCGACTACAATGTGGCGCTGGTGAGCCCCTATGCCCCCACCGAGGAGACCGTGACCGCCCTGCAGGAGCGGCTGGCTCAGTACGGCACCGACCTGAACGGTGACGGTAAGGTGACGGTGACCGTCAATACCTACATCATTGATTACTCGGATGACAAGGCCGAGGATTATCTGGATATCGCGACAGCCACCAAGCTGGCGGGAGATTTCTCCACCGGCACCAGCTCTGTCTTTATCCTGTACGACCCGGCGGGCTTCGAGCAGAGCACCAGCGCCCTGCGGTATCTGGACGGCACCCTGCCCGAGCTGGACAACGACAGCGACTGGTGGAACATGGTCTACCGCTGGACGGACTGCCCGGTGCTGGCGGGGCTGGATGTCGATGCGGACTTTTCCGATTATTATGTGGGCGTCCGGGGTGTCTGGGATGAGGATATCGCCAAGGCCCTTGCGGGCAGTGACGAATTCTGGCAGGCCCTGACCGCCGGGGCGGTCTCCACCGTGGAAGCGGAGGGGTGAGCCATGCGGTTTCGTCTGGTACAGCAGGCCAAAGGTACACCCCGCCGCCGGAACCCCGCCCCGCCGCCGGAACCCCGCCCCGTCCCTCCCAGGGCCGCTGAACTGGAGAACCCCTATGGGCGGTATTATGGGACGGCGAGAAGCAGAGAAGATTTGAAGAGATAAAATTAAAGAGGTGTGGTCGACGACCGCACCTCTTCAATTTTATTCGCTTCTCCCCATTGCTAGTTGAAAAGTTATCCACCCTGAAACCGTGCGCCCTTTGTTGTTTCCGTGTCCCGGTTATGGTATACTAATTCAGTATCACGAAATGCAAAGGATGTGGAATGATGGACGCACTGGAACAGGCCCGCCGGGAGATCGACACGGTGGATGCCCAGCTGGCCGCGCTGTTTGAGCGGCGGATGAAGGCGGTGCTCAGCGTGGCGGAATACAAGCAGGCCCACGGCCTGCCTATCTTTGACGCCGCCCGGGAGAAGGTCGTGCTGGACAAGGCCGAGGCACGCATCGAGGACCCGGCTCTGCGCCCCTATTACCGGGACTATGTGCAGAACATGATGGATGTGGCCAAGCAGTACGAGGCCGAGGTGCTGGGCCGCAACCGTGCCGCCTATCAGGGCGTGGAGGGTGCTTTTGCCCACATCGCGCTCCGGGCGCTCTTTCCCCACGCCGAGGCCATGAGCTACCCCACCTGGGATGAGGTGTTCGACGCGGTGGAGAATGGCGATGCCGCCCACGGCGTGGTTCCCTTTGAAAACAGCCACGCGGGTGATGTGTCGGCGGTGCTCGACCTGTGCTATAACCATCCAGGGCTGTGGGTGGTGGATGTCTACGACCTGCCCATCTCCCAGAACCTGCTGGTGCTGCCCGGCACCCAGCTCTCCGACCTGACTCGTGTGTACAGCCACCAGCAGGCCATCGCCCAGAGCGAGACCTTCTTAAAGCAGTTCGGCTTGCCGGCCACGGCCATGCCCAACACGGCCATGGCGGCAAAGTTCGTGGCGGAGAGCGGCGATAAGACCAAGGCTGCCATTGCCAGCGTGGAGACCGCCGCCCTGTACGGGCTGGAGGTGCTGGTACCCAGCATCAACACCGACGGCGACAACACCACCCGCTTTATCGTCCTCAGCCGCGAAAAGCCCACGGCGGGCAATCGGTTCTCCCTGCTGTTCACGTTGGACAACAAGCCCGGCAAGCTGGCCGAGGTCATTCAGGTCATCGGTGCCAGCGGCTATGATATGGAGTCTATCAAGAGCCGCCCCCTGCCCCATGTCCCCTTTGATTATTATTTTTATGTTGAGCTGGTGGGTGACCCCACCGCTGACGAGACCGCCGCGCTGCTGCGCGAGCTGAATCATGTCTGCCGCACGGTACGGCTGTTAGGAGTGTATACGAAATGAGCGATTTCATCGGGACCAAGCTCACCATGAATCTGGGTGAGCGGAGCTATGATATCATCCTGAAAAACGGCGCGCTGGAAAACCTGTACCAGTTCGCCCGGCTGGACCGCAAGGTGGCCGTTGTCACCGACAGCGGCGTGCCTGCCCAGTATGCCCAGCGGGTGGCCGACCAGTGCCGGGAATCCACCATCATCACCGTGCCCCAGGGTGAGGCCAGCAAGAGTTTTAAGATCCTGGAAACGGTACTCCGGCAGATGCTGGACTTCAATATGGGCCGCGGCGACCTGGTGGTAGCCGTGGGCGGCGGTGTGGTCGGTGATCTGGCAGGCTTTGCCGCTGCTATCTATATGCGGGGCATCGATTTCATCAACTGCCCCACCACCACCCTTTCCATGATCGATTCCTCCATCGGCGGCAAGACCGCTGTGGATCTGGGGGATACCAAGAACATCGTGGGCGCTTTCTGGCAGCCCAAGTTGGTCATCGTGGACCCTGATACCCTTGCCACCCTGCCCCGGCGCCACTACATCAACGGCCTGGCGGAAGCGGTCAAGGCTGGTCTGCTGGCCGACCCGGAGCTCTTTGCCATCTTTGAAAAGGGCGACATCGACACCCAGATCAACGAGATCATCTATCGCAGCCTGCGGTTCAAGAAGAACATCGTCGAGCAGGACGAGACCGAGCACGGAATGCGCAAGGCCCTGAACTTCGGCCACACCATCGGCCACGGCATCGAAGCAGTCAAGGGCATCAAGGGCCGCCGCACCGTGGGCCTGTTCCACGGCGAGTGCGTGGCACTGGGGATGCTGCCCATGATCGAGACCAAGGCACTGCAGAAGCGGGTGCGTGCGGTCTATCGCCGTATCGGCCTGCCCACCCGCACCACTTACAGCAAGGAAAAGGTGCTGGCCGAGATGCTGCACGACAAAAAGGCGCAGGGCGGCCAGATCACGATCATCAAGGTGCCGGGCCTGGGCTGCTGGCGGGCTGAGACCATCCCCGTGGAGGGTCTGCGTCCCCTGCTGGGCATGGAGGAATAAGCCATGAAAAACACCTTTGGCAGCGATCTTGCGCTGACCATTTTTGGCGAGAGCCACGGCAGGGCCATCGGCGCGGTGCTGGACGGCATGGCGGCGGGCGTGCCTGTGGATGAAGCCTTTCTCGCCGCCTGTATGGATAAGCGCCGTGCCCGGGGCGATGGCCTTTCCACCCCCCGTGTGGAGGCGGACAATGTGCAGTTTTTATCCGGTGTGGTCAATGGCCGTACCACCGGCACCGCCATCGCCCTGATGATCGAGAACCAGAATACCCGCAGCGGGGATTACGCCAAAACGGCTGACCTGCTGCGGCCCGGTCATGCGGATTATACCGCCTACGCAAAATATCATGGTTATCAGGATGCCCGGGGCGGCGGCCATTTTTCTGGCCGTGTCACCGCCGCGCTGGTGGCGGGCGGTGCCATCGTTCTGGGAGCCTTGAACCGGGCCGGCATCGACATTGTGACCCATATCGGGCGGTGCGCCGGGATCGGTGACACCCCCTTTGCGCTGGATGACCCGGATACGCTGGCGGCACAGGCGGAAGCCCTGCTGAACAAACCCGAGGGGTTTGCCCTGCTGGACGGCAGTGTGGAAGAACCCATGAAGGCCGCGATCCGTGCCGCCGGTGCCGAGGGCGACAGCGTGGGCGGCGTGCTGGAGACCGCGATCCTGAACCTGCCCGCAGGCGTGGGCGAGCCCTATTTTGACAGTGTGGAGAGCAGGCTGGCCCATCTGGCCTTCTCCATCCCGGCGGTCAAGGGCATCGAGTTCGGCTCCGGCTTCGGCTTTGCTGACCAACGGGGCTCGGAAGCCAATGACGCGTTCCGGATGAAGGGCGAAGCCATCGTCACCGCCACCAACCACAACGCGGGCCTGAACGGCGGCATCACCAACGGGATGCCCGTGGCGTTCCGCACGGTGGTCAAGCCCACCCCCAGTATTTATAAAACGCAGGACACCGTGGATTATATCGCAAAGAAAAACGCGGAGCTGTCTATCCAGGGCCGCCATGACCCCTGCATCGTGCCCCGGGCCGCCATCGTGCAGACCTGCGCCGCCGCGTTGGCCGTGGGCGACCTGCTCACCACAAAGTACGGCATGGCCTGGATGGAGAACCCCACCGGCTACCGCAAGGAGGTGCTGTAAATGGAATACGGACTCATTGGCGGGCGGCTGGGCCACTCCTATTCAAAGATCATCCACGAGATGCTCTGCGGCTACCGGTATGACCTGTGCCCCCTGCCCACGGAGGAAGAGGTTCGGGCCTTTATGGTCAAGCGCCCTTTCAAGGCCATCAATGTCACCATCCCCTATAAGCTGGTGGTCATGGACTACTGCTCCTATATCGACCCCCATGCCAAGGCCATCAATGCCGTGAACACCATCGTCAACAAAAACGGGCTGCTTTACGGCTATAATACCGATTATCCCGGTTTCTCCTACCTGTGCGATGCCCACGGTGTGGAGTTCAAGGATAAGACCGTGCTCATTCTGGGCACCGGCGGCACCCACAACACCACCTGGGCCGTGGCCCATGACCGGGGTGCAAAGCGGATTTATACCGTCAGCCGCCACCCCGACCCCGAAAAGGGCGAGCTGACTTACGCCCAGGCCCTGACCACCGGGGCTCAGATCATCATCAATACCACGCCGGTGGGCATGTACCCCAATGTGGGGGTGAGCGCACTGGATATCAGCACCATGCCCGGGCTGGAAGCGGTGATCGATGTCATCTATAACCCCGATAAGACCGAGCTGGTTCTCCGGGCTGAAGAGCTGGGCGTGCCCATCGCCGTCGGTGGTCTGGAAATGCTGGTGGCGCAGGCCGTGTACGCGGCGGAGTTTTTCCTCGACCGCAAGTTCGAGGATGCCGGTGCCGAGATCACCCGTGTAACCAACGCGCTGCGGCGGGAACAGTTGAACATTGTCCTTATCGGGATGCCCTCCTCGGGCAAATCCACTCTGGGCCGGACTTTGGCCGAGAAGCTGGGCAAGCGGTTCGTGGATCTGGACGAGGAGATCGTCAAGGCCGATGGCCGCGGCATCCCGGATATCTTCGCCGCCGAGGGCGAGGAGGGCTTCCGCAAGAGGGAGACCGAGCAGACCCTCCGTTTTGCAAAGGAAAACCGTCAGGTCATCTCCTGCGGCGGCGGTGTCATCAAGAAACCCGAGAACCTGCGGGCGCTCCACGCCAACGGCATCGTCCTTTTCATCGACCGGCCGCTGGAGGATCTGATGGTGGGCGGCGGCAGACCGCTTTCCACCAGCCCCGAAGCCCTGAAAACCATGGAAGCCCAGCGCCGCCCACTCTATCTGGCGGCGGCGGATGCTGTGATCCCCAACAAGACCACCGTTGCGGATGCCGTGGCGGCGGCAATGGAGGCGCTGGATGAAATTTTTAGTCATTAACGGCCCCAACCTCAACCTGACCCAGTTCACCGAGCCGGGCGTGGAGGGGCAGATCGATTATAACACCCTGCTGGATTATATCGAGGCGGGCTGCGCCCAGATGGACATTCAGGTGGACTTTTTCCAGTCCAACCACGAGGGCGACCTCATCGACGAGATCCAGTCGGCGGCAGGCCGGGCCAACGGCATCATCATCAACCCGGGCGGCTACGCCTATTACAGTGTGGCCATTCTGGAAGCGCTGCAGCTGTGCGGCGTGCCCGCCGTGGAGGTGATGCTGAATGACCCCAGCGGCAAGGAACCGTTCCGCAGTGTGGATGTGGTCTCCTTTGGCTGTCAGGGCCGCTTTGCGGGCGAGGGTGTCAGCGGATACCTCCACGCCTGTGCTTATCTTGTGCAGCTGCTCCGTCTGGATGGCGGCACGCAGACGCATCTTGTACAATAAATGAAAAACCTCTCCATCGAGTGAAGCGCGATTGAGAGGTTCAGATAAAGGGAAAGGAACCAAAAGAGATGATTATTTCTACCAAAAAAGGCACTCCGAAAGAAGAGCTTGAAAAGATCGTTGACAAATTTGAGAAGCAGGGCCTGGATGTGACCCTGATCACCGGTAAGGATTACAACGTGTTCGGCCTGGTGGGCGATACCACCAAGATCGACGAGCGTGACGTGCTGGCCAACCCCTGGATCGACAACGTGACCCGCGTCTCTGCTCCCTATAAGCGGGCCAACCGCCTGTTCCACCCTGCCGATTCCATTATCGACTGCGGCGGCGTGAAGATCGGCAAGGGCGAGAAGATCGCCGTTATGGCGGGCCCCTGCAGCATCGAGGGCGAGGAGCAGGCGCTGCGCATTGCGCAGGGCGTGAAGGCCGGCGGTGCCACCCTGTTCCGCGGCGGTGCCTATAAGCCCCGCACCTCTCCCTATTCCTTCCAGGGTCTGGAGACCGAGGGCATCCTCGATATGGTCAAAGCCCGGGAAGCCACTGGTCTGCCCATCGTTTCCGAGTTGATGAGCGAGGACCGCATCCCCGAGTTCGAGGAATATGTGGACGTGGTGCAGATCGGTGCCCGCAACATGCAGAACTTCCAGCTGCTCAAGGCTGTGGGCAAGATGCACAAACCTGTCCTGCTCAAGCGCGGCCTGTGCAATACCATTGAGGAGTGGATCATGTCCGCTGAGTATATCATGGCGGGCGGCAACGAGCAGGTCATCCTGTGCGAGCGCGGCATCCGTACCTTCGAGAAGTATACCCGCAACACGCTCGATCTCTCCGCAGTGCCCATCATCCACGAAAAGACCCACCTGCCCGTCATCGTGGACCCCAGCCACGCCACCGGCAAGGCCAATCTGGTCGAGCCGATGATGATCGCCGCTGTGGCCGCCGGTGCCGACGGCCTGGAGGTGGAGGTCCACTATGACCCCCGCCACGCATGGAGCGACGGCGCGCAGTGCCTGACCCCGGATGCCTTTGCACAGGCTATGGCAAAGTGCCGCCAGGTCGCATGGGCCATTGGCCGGGATATGTAAGATGGAGGTAGTGGTAAAGCGCGGCCGCACCGTGGCGGGCAGCATCACAGCGCCCCCCAGCAAGAGCATGGCCCACAGGGCGGTGCTCTGCGCGGCATTGGCGAAAGGCACCTCTCATCTCAAAAATCTTGCGTTCAGCAAGGATATCTCCGCCACGCTGGGCGCAGCGGGCCAACTGTGCGCCCGTGTCACTACCGGCGGAAATGATGCCGTGGTGGAGGGACTGGGCGGCTTTCTGCCCGTCACTGCCCCCGTGGACTGCTGCGAGAGCGGCAGCACCCTGCGGTTCCTTATCCCGCTGGCCAGTCTGACCGGGCAGGAAGTGACCTTTACGGGCCGCGGGCGGCTGATGGAGCGGCCCCAATCTGTCTATAAAGCCTTGTATCAGGAGCAGAACCTGCGTTTTGAGCAGGCAGCGGACCGCCTGACCGTGGAAGGCACCCTGACCCCGGGTGAATACAAGCTGGCGGGCAACGTGTCCAGCCAGTTCATCAGCGGCCTGCTGTTTGCCCTGCCCCTGCTGGGCGGCACCAGTCTCCTGCACCTTCTCCCGCCTGTGGAGAGCCGCAGCTACATTGATATGACCCGCGCGGTGCAGCAGGCTTTTGGCGTGGAGAGCCGCTGGCTAGATGAAAACACGCTGGAAATTCCCGGCAGACAGAGCTATCATCCCTGCGATTACACCGTGGAGGGCGATTACAGTCAGGCGGCCTTCCCTGCCGTGCTGGGCGCTGTGACCGGTGGTGTGACCATCACCGGCCTGTCCGAACAGACATTGCAGGGGGATGCCGCCATTCTGGATATCCTCAAGCGGTGCGGTGCGGATTTTACCCGCGCCGGGCAGGGCGTTGTCTTTGCAAAAGCCCCGCTCCACGGCACTGAGATCGACCTTGCCGACTGCCCCGATCTGGGCCCCGTGCTGATGGTGCTGGGCCTGCTGTGCGAGGGCACCACGGTCATCCGCAACGCCGAGCGTCTCCGCATCAAGGAAAGTGACCGCATCGAGGCCATGGAGACCGAACTGCGGGCCTGCGGCGGCGTGCTGGAAAGCGAGGGTGGTACCATTACCATCCATGGGTGTGCCGGGGCGCTCCATGCCCCGGAGCAGCCGCTTTCCGGCCACAACGACCACCGTGTGGTGATGAGCCTTGCGGTGCTGGCGCTGGCTGCCGGGCTGGAACTGCCTGTCAGCGGGGCCGAGGCCGTTGCCAAGAGCTGGCCGGACTTTCTGGAAGCCATCAAGCCTTTGGGCGCGGAGGTGGAACATGTTGGATAAAACAAAACGTTATCTCATTGTGGGCCTGGGGCTGCTGGGCGGCAAGTACGCTCTGGAACTGAGCAAGGCAGGGTTCCATGTGGACGGCATCAACCGCAGCGAGGGTCACTTACAGTTTGCCCTCGACCACGGTTATATCCAAAGCGGCAAGACCCACGATTTTGAGGATCTGGTGAGCCAGGCCGACCATATCATCTTTGGCCTGTACCCCACGGCCCTGATCGAATGGTTCAAGACCTACGGCCATCTGCTGAAGGAAGGCTGCATCTTCACCGATGTGTCGGGCGTGAAAACCGGCCTTGTGGAGCCTGTTCAGGCCATGTGCAAGCCGGGGGTGGAGTTCATTGCCAGCCACCCCATGGCGGGCCGTGAGACTTCCAGCGTGGAGCACGCCGCCGAGGTGAATTTTGCCCCGGCCAACTTCATCGTGACCCCGACCGAAAAAAATACCCCGGAGGCGATCCAGTGGGCCAAGGAGCTGGCCGAGGTGCTGGGCTTCAAGCACATCTGCACCCTGACCGTGCAGGAGCATGACAAGATGATCGGCTATGTCAGCCAGCTCTGCCATGCCATTGCTGTCAGCCTGATGTGCGCCAACGATAACACTTCGCTGTGTGAGTACACCGGCGACTCTTTCCGTGATCTGACCCGCATCGCGCGCATCAATGATAAGATGTGGGCCGAGCTGTTCCTCTGGAACAAGGAAAACCTCATCTCCGAGATCGACCAGTTCGATGCGGCCCTCACCGAGATGCGCAACGCCCTTGTGGCCGATGACCGTGAAAAGCTCGAGGAGATGTTCCGTCTGTCCACCCAGCGCCGTGCCGCTTTCGATAAAAAGGCGCCGTAACGAAAAAAGCGAGGTGTACTGAATGCCCAAACAGGAAGGTCAGAAATCCAAGCTGCTGGCGCTTTTGCGTATCTTTGAGCAGCAGACCGATGAAAACCATCTGCTGAACGTCCCGCAGCTGGTGGAGCTGCTAGAAGCGCAGGGCATCCGCTGCGAGCGTAAGAGCGTGTACAGCGACATTGAGGCGTTGGGCGCTCTGGGCTATGATATCAAGCTGCGCCGGGGCCGGGGCGGCGGCTACTTCCTTGCCAGCCGTACCTTTGACCTGGCCGAGCTCAAGCTGCTGGTAGACGCTGTCCAGGCCAGCCGGGTGGTGTCCGGTACCACAAGCAAGCGGCTGATCCGCAAGCTGGAAAAGCTTTGCTCCAATTATGAGGGAAGCCAGCTGCAGCGTCAGGTCTATGTGGAGGGCCGCCCCAAGACCGACAGCAAGAGCCTGCTGTACAGCATCGATGCCCTGCACGAGGCCATCAACAACGGCAGAATGGTGGAGTTCCACTATAAAAAGGCGGGCCGCCCAGAGAAAAGGGTCATCAGCCCGTGGCAGCTGGCCTGGGAGAACGGGTGCTACTACCTTATCGCTTATGCGGAGGGAAAAGGCATCCGCCATTACCGGGTGGATAAGATGAGTGGCGTCCGGGTGCTGGATGTGCCCCGCCGGGGCAGGGAGCAGTTTGCGGATTTCGACCTGCCCGCCTACCTGCGCCGCCACTTCAACATGTACGGCGGCCCGGAGCACCGTGTCACCCTGCGCTGCACGGCCGATCTGGACAGCGCCATGCGGGAGCGCTTCGGCGCGACGCCCATGTTCCTGCCCGATGAAGAGGGCTATTTCCACTTCGATGTCCCCATCTGCGTCAGCGACCAGTTCTATGGCTGGGTCTGCGGCTTTGGCGGAAAGGTCGAAGTCACCGCCCCGCCCGAGGTGCGGCAGGGCCTGCAGGAAATGACCGCCAAATTGGCGGCACTGCACCAGTAAGAATCGATGATACAACAAAGTCCCCGGCCAGCTGGCCGGGGACTTTGTGTTACTCGGTGGGTTCTTCCAATTCCAGATCGCTGGGCAAAATCAAATCCAGTGCGGCGGCGGGCTCGGCGACAAGGCGGCGGCTCTGGTGGAAGATGGCCTTTTCCAGCGTGTTGCGGGCCAGACGGCCATTGCCGGCGGTGCGGGCATCGGTCTCCTGCCAGCGGGCATAATAGCGCAGCAGGGGCTCGGTGCAGGCTTCGGCCAGGGTGTAGCCCTTGTTTTTGGCAAGGACGTTGGTGATCTGCAGCAGCTCCTCGGCGGTGTAGTCAGGGAATTCGATTTTGTTTGGGAAACGGCTGGCAAGGCCGCTGTTAGCGGTGAGGAAGGTCTCCATCTCCTTGGTGTAGCCCGCCAGAATGACCACCAGCTCGTCCCGGTGATCCTCCATGCCCTTCACCAGCGTGTCGATGGCTTCCAGACCGAAGCTGTCCTGCTCGCCGCGGTAGAGGCTGTATGCCTCGTCGATGAAGAGTACACCACCCAGCGCACTCTCGATGACGCTGTTGGTCAGGGGGGCGGTGTGGCCGGTGTAGCGACCCACCAGATCAGCGCGGGTCACCTCCACCAGCTGGCCGCCCTTGAGGGCCCCGATGGCCTTCAGATACTTGGCCACCAGCCGGGCAATGGTGGTTTTGCCGGTGCCGGGGTTGCCCGTGAAGATCATGTGCATGGAAAGGCTGGACGTTTTGAGCCCGGCGGCGGCACGGCGCTGCTGCACCTGCAAATTGTCGGCCAGACCGAACACATATTCTTTGACCGGCGCAAGGCCCACCAGCTCGTCGATCTCGGCGCGGATGGCATCCAGCGCGCCAGTGTAGGCGGCGGGCAGAAGATCGAACAGGGGCTGGTCAGGGGCATCGTTCAGACGGAAGAGCACACCCTCTGGCTTGGCGGTCAGGGTGACGGTGCCGGTGAGGGCCTCATCGGTCTGTAAGCAGTATTCACTCAGGGCCCGGAAAATGCGGTCGCAGCACTCGGCAAGGCCCGCCGCACCCTTCTGGGGCGTGCACTGGGCTGAGACATAATCCCGTACATCGGCCCCGGCGGAAAGGCTCAGCCCCAGCCGGGCATGCACCTTCTGGGCCAGTGCATTGAGCTGCTGGGCGGCGAGGGCGGCTAAATCCTCCCGGGTGTAGGGGGATGTCTCGCAGACATCCCCCAGCGCCGAGACCAGTGCCGCACCGAATTTGTCGGCCAATGTCTCCCGGCCCTTGTGGGAGTAGAAAATGAGGTATTTGCCGCAGGGATCAATGCGGCTGATGGCACCCGGGGCCAGCGCCGTGCCCGCGTCCACGAGGATGCCCTCCTTGTTGACGAGATATCGGCTGGATAAGGGGGCGCTGCCCTTGACCGCCAGATCGGACAGTGTTTTCAGGAAGCCCGGGTAACAGCTCTCATAGTGCTCAAAGGCTAAGATCTCCCCGGGGGCGTGGAGGGCGGCGTAGAGGTCCTGCAAAAACAGCTTTTCGGCCCCGGAGTTTGGGTAAAGGGCCAGGTCCAGCGTGGCGATCTTGTCGCTCTGCAAAAGGCCCCGGGCTGCCATACAGCGGGCGGTCTCTTCCAGTGCGAAATGACGGCCGGTGCCTGCCCCGCCCGTGATGAGGATGACGTTGCGGGCGGCGGGTGCCGCGGTGCCCAGCACAAAGGGGCGGCGCATGGCCCGCACCACGCTGTCCACGAAAGCGTCCTGCCCCAACACCGTCTGCTTGACCTCGGCGGCAAGGCCCGCAAAGCTGCCCAGGTGCTCCTGCTTTACATCGGTAGTGCCCTTGGCGAGCAGGCCGTCATCCTCCATATCCCGCAGCATCTGGCGGCTGCTTTTCAGTGCGGCGGCGGTGGCATCGTCCTGGGTCTTGAGCTGGGCGTTCTGCTGCTTCAGCAGCTCATCCAGCCGCTTCTGCTGTTCCAGAAGCGCCGCGTTCAGGTCGGGCAGGGCACTGCCGCCGGCCGTCTTGGACGCGGCAGTGCCGGGTGTGGTCTTGAACTTGCCCCCGGGGCCGAACACGCTGTTCATCAGGCTTTCCCAGTCATCGGTGTATGCCATAAAGCTTTCCCTCCGTGCAGTGGTTTTTCTTCCAGTATAGTGGAGTTTGGGGCGTTTTGCAAGGAAAGGGTTGCAATAAAGGGGAAAGTTCGTTACACTATTTTTAGATGGCTCGCCCTCTCAGGCCGCTTCGCGTCCAGCTCTCCCAAAGGGAGAGTCTTTGGCAGTTTCATACAAAGCAGCTGCAAGAGAGTGAGAAAGCTATGGTAAAGGACGGAAGAGAATGACACCTGCTGAATGGAAAACGCTGTTTGAGAGCGAAGCCTTTGCCCGTCAGACAGAATACCACGGCCCGCTGGGGGTGGACTATACCCCCGCCGGGACGCACCTGCGTCTGTGGGCTCCTACGGCCCGTCAGGTGAGCGTGAACCTCTACCGCCGGGGCGATGGCGGGGTCTGTGTGGGCACTCTGCCCTTGCAGCAGCAGGACAAGGGCGTGTGGGAGATCTACCTGCCCGGTGACCAGCACGGCAAGTATTATGATTTCACCCTGACCACCCTGTTTGGCAGCTGCAATGCCGTGGACCCCTATGCCCGTTCGGCGGGTGTGAACGGGGCACGCGGCATGATCTTTGATCCGGCCCGGGTGAACCCCCAGGGCTGGGAACAGGATGCGCGGCCCGTCATCCCGCCTGCCCGCCGCAGTGTGTGGGAGGTCAGCGTCCGGGACTTCTCGCAGGACCCGGCCAGCGGCGTGCACACGGCCTGGCGGGGCAAGTTCCTGGCCTTCACCCAGCAGGGCACGACCCTGAGCAGTGATGGCATTCACCCCACCTGCCTGAACTACCTCAAACGACTGGGGGTGAGTTATGTCCAGCTCATGCCCATCTTCGATTTTGGCAGCGTGGACGAGAGCCGCCCCTTGACCCGGCAGTATAACTGGGGTTACGACCCCACCAACTTCAATGTGCCCGAGGGCAGCTACTCCACCGACCCCACCCGGGGCGAGGTGCGGGTGCGGGAGTGCAAGCAGATGATCGCCGCCCTCCACGCGGCAGGCATCGGCGTGGTGATGGATGTGGTGTATAACCACATGTATCGTTCCGACAACGTGCTCAACCGGGTCGTGCCCCTCTATTATTTCCGCCAGAACGAGGACGGCTCTCTTTCCAACGGCAGCGGCTGCGGCAACGAGTTTGCTTCTGAGCGGCCTATGGCCCGGCGCTATCTCATCGATTCGGTGCTCTACTGGGCAAAAGAATACCACATTGACGGCTTCCGTTTTGACCTGATGGGCCTGTACGACGTGGAGACCATGAATATTCTACGGGCCGAGCTGGACAAGCTGCCCGGAGGGCGAGATATCCTGATGTACGGCGAGCCGTGGCAGGGTGGCGGCAGTGCCCTGCGCCGGTACGAGGCCAACAAGAACAACCTGCACATGCTGAACGAGCGCATCGGTATCTTCTGCGATAATACCCGGGATGCCATCAAGGGCGGCTGCTTTGATGCCCGGGAGCCGGGCTATGTGGAGGGAAAGCCCGGGAGTTTCTGGGATATCGGGGCCGCCGTGGCGGCCTGGTGCCGCAGTGATAAGCTGCCGCCCCACAGCCCCGGCCAGATCGTTAGCTATGTGTCCGCCCACGACAACTTCACCCTGTGGGATAAGCTTTTGATGGTGCGCTATGCCCGCCCGGAGTTTGCCGCCGTGGACAAGACCGCGTTGGCCCAGAATCGGTTGGCGGCGGGCATTTACCTGACCAGCATGGGCCTGCCCTTCTGGCAGGCGGGCGAGGAATTTGCCCGCACCAAAAAGGGACAGGGCAACAGCTACCGTTCCAGCCCGGCCCTGAACCGGCTGGACTGGCACCGGGCCGAGCAGTTCCACAGCCTGGTGGATTACTACCGGGGGCTCGTCGGCCTGCGGGCGGCGTTCCCACGGCTGGGCGCGCTGGATAAAGACAGCCCCAATGCCATCGAGTTCTTCCCGCTGGAACAGCCCCTCGTGGGCTGGCGGCTCCCCGCCCAGTGGGGCGACGGTGCGGCGTGGAGCGCTCTCTGCGTTTACTATAATCCCACCGAGACAGCGCAGGTCGTCACTCTGCCCGGCGGCAACTGGAAGCTGCTCAGTGACGGCATCTCCTCCAGTCTGTGGCGGGGGGAAAGCCGGGTTTGTAGTGGACAGACTGTGCTGCTGCCATTGAGTGCGAC
>CALDLZ010000426.1 GCA_937915335.1 uncultured Faecalibacterium sp. | reverse complement strand
TGTCGAAAGGATATCTCATGCGAGTTTGTTTTTATACCCTTGGCTGCAAGGTCAACCTGAACGAGACCGGCGCGCTGGAGCAGATGTTCCGGGGTGCAGGCTTCACCATCGTGCCGGAGGGCGAGGAAGCGGACGTGTTCGTGGTGAACAGCTGCACCGTGACCAACTTTGGCGATCAGAAGAGCCGCAAGTGGCTGCGCCGGGCCAAGCGCGAGAACCCGGGTGCCGTGACAGTGTTGACCGGCTGCTACCCCCAGGCCTTCCCCGAGGAGGCAGCCCAGTTCACGGAGGCCGACCTCGTCTGTGGCAACGGCGACCGCAAGGCCATTCTGGAGAATGTGCTCAAGCTGCTGGACGGCCATGAGCGTATCGTCGCTGTCACGCCCCACAAGCGGGGCGAACTCTTCGAGGAGCTGCCCGTGGAGCGGTTCGAGACCCATACCCGTGCCTTTATCAAGGTAGAGGATGGCTGCAACCGCCAGTGCGCCTACTGCGTCATCCCCCGTGCCCGAGGCCCGGTGCGCAGCCGCGCGGAGGAGAGCATCCTCAACGAGCTGCGCCAGCTGGCCGCTTCCGGCTATCGGGAGGTCGTGCTCAGTGCCATCTCCCTGCCCAGCTACGGTCTGGACACCGGCACCAATCTAGTGGAGCTGGTGGAAAAGTGCGCCCAGGTGGAGGGCATCGAGCGCATCCGTCTGGGCAGTCTGGACCCCGACATGCTGACCCCGGCGTTCATCACCCGGCTGGCGGCGGTGGAAAAGCTCTGCCCCCAGTTCCACCTGAGCCTGCAGAGCGGCTGCACCGCCACCCTGCGCCGGATGCGCCGTGTCTACACCGCCGAGCAGTACGCCCAGGTGGTGGATCAGATCCGTGCCGCCTACGGCGACCGGCCGGTCAGCTTTACCACCGACTGCATCTGTGGCTTCCCCGGCGAGACCCAGGCCGATTTTGAGGAGAGCTGTGCTTTCCTGAAGAAGATCGGCTTCCTGAAAGTCCATGTGTTCCCCTATTCCCGCCGCAGCGGCACCCCGGCCTATGATTTCCCGGATCAGGTCCACGAGCGGGAGAAGCAGGCCCGCAGCCGCGAGATGAACGCGCTGGCCGAGGACATCCGCAGGGAGGTACTGGCGGCTCATGTCGGCACCGAGGACGATGTCCTGCTGGAAACGCCCCTCTCTGAGACTCTTTTCACCGGCTACACCCGGCTGTACATCCCGGTGGTGGTCTCCGCCCCCGGCCATAAGAGCGGCGAGATCGTCCGCGTCAAGCTGGGCGAGTACGATGGCGAGCGCGTCCGTGCAGCACTTTGCTAAAAAAGTTCGTTAAATTTTGTTCATCCTGTACTATTTGCTAATTCTTTAACATATTTTCGTTTTTTCTCTTTTCACACAGGCTCGTTTATGCTAAAATGAGACTGGATATCCGGGACGGGGCGCCGATTGCAGCGGCGTGGTATCAGCCGGCCCCGGAGCAAAGCAATTCTGCCCGGCCGCGGTCCAGTGCGGTGGCGGGATGTTTTCTGTTTCTGAACAAGGAGAGATTGGAATGAGTTTTCGAGGAATCAATACCACGGTCATCCAGATCCGCCGTCAGGTCTTTACCGAGGTGGCACGGATGGCTTACGCCAACGTCAAGGGTGAGCAGGCTAACCACCTGATGCGCAAGATCCCTTACACCATCATCCCCGGCGAGGAAGGCAAGCTGCGCAAGGATATCTTCCTGGAGCGCGCCATCGTCGAGGAGCGTGTCCGCCTGGCTATGGGCCTGCCCACCCGCCGCATGGACGAGCATAACAGCGTCGTCTCCGGGCTGGAGGATGCTTCCATCGCCGATAAGTATTATGATCCTCCGCTGGTGAACGTCATCAAGTTTGCCTGCAACCGCTGCCCCGAGAAGCTGGTCAAGGTCTCCGACCTGTGTCAGGGCTGTCTGGCTCACCCCTGCATGGAGGTCTGCCCCAAGAAGGCCATCGTCTGGGAGAGCGGCCGTTCCACCATCGATCAGGAAAAGTGCATCAAGTGCGGCCGCTGTGCCACCGTCTGCCCCTACAACGCCATCGTCAAGACCGAGCGTCCCTGCGCTGCTGCCTGCGGCATGAATGCCATCCATTCCGATGAGCTGGGCCGCGCCGAGATCGATTACAGCAAGTGTGTTTCCTGCGGCCAGTGCCTGGTCAACTGCCCCTTCGGTGCCATCGCCGACAAGGGCCAGATCTATCAGCTGATCCAGGGCTTCAACCGCGGTGACCGGATCTATGCTCTGGTTGCCCCCGCATTCGTCAACCAGTTCCCGGGCCTGGCTTCTGCCGGCAAACTGAAGGCTGCCCTCAAGGCCGTGGGCTTCTATGATGTCGTCGAGGTCGCCATCGGTGCTGACCTGTGCACTGTGGACGAGGCCCACGACTTCCTGGAAGAAGTTCCCTCCAAGCTGAATTTCATGGCAACTTCCTGCTGCCCGGCATGGAGCATGATGGCAAAGACCGCATTCCCGGATCTGGCCAAGAACATCTCCATGACCATGACCCCCATGGTGTTCACCG
>CALDLZ010000425.1 GCA_937915335.1 uncultured Faecalibacterium sp. | reverse complement strand
AAAAATCAACCAATTCCAGTTTCTTTTTACCCCCCCCCCCTGATTTTCAGCGTTCGTACGACATTCTTTTACAGAAGGCGCATTGAAGTCAGAGGGGAAAGGCGCGGCTTTTACATCGTGGCTTCCGCAGGTTTCAGCCAGTTGCCCTTCCAGGCATAGAGAACCATCAGCACGGCACCCACAGCCCAAGACACCGGGTAGACCAGCAGCACGCCCTCAATGCCTGCAAAGAGCGGCAGGGCAAACTGGATCCAGACGATACGGAACAGGCACAGGGAGACCAGCAGCACCACCATAGGAGGCACGGTCTTGCCGGTCCCGCGTACAGTGCCAGCCAGACCCTGCAGGATGCCCAGCAGCCAGTAGAAGGGGCAGAAGTACAGCATATTCATCTTGCCATAGGCCACGACTTCGGCATCGCTGGTGAACAGGCGCATGATCGGATCCTGGAAGGTGAGCAGCAGCACACCGGTCAGGATGGTATAGATGATGCACATTCCCAGGGTGACGAACGCACCCTTCTTCACACGGTCGATCTTGCCTGCGCCGAAGTTCTGCCCCACAAAGGTGGTGGATGCCATGCTGAAGCTCAGGACGGGCAGGATGTTGAAGCCATCCACCTTCATGTAAGCGGCAAAGCCCGCCATGGCGGCAGCACCATAGCCGTTGACACTGACCTGCACCAGCACGTTGGAAAGGGAGATGACCATGTTCTGGATGCCGGTGGGCAGACCCACCTTGATGATGCGGCCCGCCATCTTTTTGTTCACCTGCACCTCTTTTGCGGTCACACGGTAATCCTCATCTACCCGTGTCAGGAAGCGCAGGGAGAGGATGCAGGACACCAGCTGGCTGATATCGGTGGCGATGGCCGCACCGGCCACCCCCATCTTAAGCCCGGCAATAAAGACCAGATCGAGGATGATATTGGTGATGGATGCCACGCCCAGATACAGCAGGCTCCGCTTGGAATTGCCCGCCGCGTTCAGGATACCGGCAGCCATGTTATACACCACGCTGAACAGCACACCGCAGAAGTAGAGCCGCATGTAGGTCACGGCATCCTCCAACACCTCGGCGGGGGTGTTCATGGCTTCCAGCATGACCCGGCTGACGGCAATACCGCAGACGGTCAGGATCGCACCCAAAATGGCAGAAAGCGCCAGTGCGGTGTGCACCGAGATGTGCGCGCCTTCTTTATCCTTGGCCCCCAGGAACTGGGCCACCACGACACCGGCACCCACCGCAATCCCCTGACTGAAGCCGATAAGCAGGAAAATGGGCGAACCGCTGGAACCGACCGCCGCCAGCGCGTTGCTGCCCACAAAGTTGCCCACGATGATAGAATCAGCCGTGTTGTACAGCTGTTGCAGCATGTTGCCCAGGATCAGCGGGATCGAGAACAGCAGGATGTTCTTCCAGATGCTGCCCTCTGTCATCAGCTGAGACTTTTTCTTTTCTTCCAAAACCGTCTGTGCCATTGGTACTCCTTTCAAATTTCCGCAAAAATTTGTACGAAAAAACCGACGACTTCGTTCAGAAA
>CALDLZ010000424.1 GCA_937915335.1 uncultured Faecalibacterium sp. | reverse complement strand
GGTATTGGGCACGCTGATCAGGTTCACGCCGCGGTACAGGCCGCCGTAGAAGGTGAAGTCGGCAGAGGCGGGGTACATGGAGGGGGTGTCCTCGTTGGAGACCTCGATGGTCAGCTCGTTGTCACCCTCGTGGCACAGGTCGGTAACATCGGCACGGAAGATGGAAAAGCCGCCCTCGTGGGTGGTTGCCACCTGGCCATTGACCTTCACGGTTGCGGCCAGCGCGGCTGCCAGCACCTCAACATAGGTGCGGCCGCCGGCCAGAGGCTGCTTGGGCTGGGTAAAGGTACGGGTGTAAACACCGGTGGTGCGCAGGTAACTGCCGTTGCCGTCCATGCCGTCCACAGCATTCCAGGTGTGGGGCAGGGTGACCTGCTCGGTGGCACGCTCGCCCTTGGGGAAGGACAAAGTCCAGTTTTCGTTCAAGGAAATGATCTCTCTCATCGATACTGCTCCTTCTAGTTCTCTTCTTTGTTCCAGCGGCCCGTCCGGCAGAAGAAATGCCGAAAAAACAGGCCGGTTGTTAATTTTAGTATAGCACAACGGGGCAGGAAAAGGTTTGTACAATCTTTGGGCGAAATAGTAATATTTTGTGAAAATTGAAACAATACTTCCGAGATTTTGCGATACTGCCCCTGCAAATGACGGAACAGCATGAAAAAAACGCACCAAAATGATGAAAAGAGGTTGACGGCACCCCAAGAATAAGGTATGATTAGTCCTGTTTGAAAAAGTACGACCCTTAGAAAAGAGGAACCTTATGAATTACGGCGTGTTGAGCCTTCTGCCGCCCATCGTGGCGGTCATTCTTGCCATCTGGAGCAAGAACGTGATCCTGTCGCTGTTCTGCGGCGGTTTTGTGGGCGCGCTGATCTTCTGCGGCGGCAATCCGTTTGCGGCGGTGCAGTCCATGATCGGCGATTATTTTTTTGTGCAGCTGACTGATTCTTATAACGCGGGCGTGCTGGTGCTGATCGTGTTCATCGGCGGCTTCATCAAGCTGGTGGAAAAGAGCGGCGGCGCGCAGGCGTTCAGCAAGAGCGTGTACAAGGTGGTCAATACCAAGCTCAAGGCACAGCTGTGCGCCTGGCTGGGCGGTATCCTGATCTTCTTCTCCGATCTGGGCACTCCGCTGCTGGTGGGCCCCGTGTTCCGCCCCCTGTTCGATAAGCTGAAAATTTCCCGCCAGAAGCTGGCGTGGATCCTGGATTCCACCTCGTCCCCGGTGGCCATCCTCATTCCCTTCATCGGCTGGGGCGTGTACATCATGGGTCTGATCCAAGCTGAGTTCGACGGACTGGGTGTGGCGGATTCCGATTACACCACCTTTGTGCAGGCGATCCCCTTCCAGCTGTACGCCATTCTTGCCATTCTGATGATCCCGCTGGTGGCCTTTACCAAAAAGGACTTCTCCCAGATGATGAAGGCCGAGGAGGATGCCGCCAAGCAGGAGTACAGCTTTGAGGAAGCCATACAGAACGAGACTTCCAATGATGGCTGGGGCAGGGCCAACGCAAAGCCCGTCATGGTCATCCTGCCCATCGTGGTGGTGTTCGCTACCCTGTTCATCACGCTGGCCCCGCAGGGGTTCCCCTTTAAGAAGGTGGGCGGCAATGATTTCCGTGTGGCCCTGACCATGGGCTATCTCTTCGGCGCGATCGTCCTGATGGTTCTCATCGCCCTGTTCAAGGTGATGCACTTCAAGGAGACTTTCAAGATCTATGTGGACGGTATGAAGAGCATGACCGATGTGGCCGTGACGCTGGTGCTGGCCTGGTCTCTGGGTAGCATGATCGGCGGTCTGGGGACTGCAAGCTTTATTGTGAACGCGATGCAGAGGATCTCCTTCTCCCCGGCCCTCGTCCCGGCGGCGCTGTTCCTGTTTGGCGCGTTCGTCTCCTTTGCTACCGGCAGCTCCTGGGGCACCTTTGCCATTATGATGCCGCTGGCCATCCCGATGGCCTATGCGTTTGGGCTCCCCTTTGCCATCGCCGTGGGTGCGGTGCTCTCCGGCGGTCTGTTCGGTGACCACTGCTCCCCCATCTCCGATACCACGATCCTGTCCTCCACCGGTGCCGAGTGCGACCTTGTGGAGCATGTCAAAACCCAGCTGCCTTATGCGCTGGTCAACGGTGTGATCGCCTTGGTCTGCTATGTGGTGGCCGGTGTCACCCGCAGCCCGCTGACGGTTATTCTGGCTGTGGCTCTGCAGCTCGTGACCATCTTTGTCTGGAACAAGATGGACGTGAAGCTGGAGCAAAAAGCTTGAGCGAAACGGGCATCACCCTAAAACCAAATCAGAATAAAAGCCCTCTGCGATCGGTTTGATATGCTACCCCTAGAGTAGACAGAGTAAAAACAAAAACTCTGAGCGCTCTG
>CALDLZ010000423.1 GCA_937915335.1 uncultured Faecalibacterium sp. | reverse complement strand
CGTTGGCGCGGCCATCACTGGCGAATGCCAGCACCTTGCGGGTGTTGCGGTCAAACACGCCCTTGAACTCCTTGCCGCAGCCGATGGGCCAGTTCATGGGGTAGGTCTTGATGCCCAGAATTTCCTCGATGTTCTCCATCAGCTCAAAGGGGTCACGGGCCTCGCGGTCCATCTTGTTGATGAAGGTGAAGATGGGGATGTGGCGCAGGGTGCAGACCTTGAACAGCTTGATGGTCTGGGCCTCAACGCCCTTAGCCGCGTCAATGACCATCACGGCGGAGTCCGCCGCCATCAGGGTACGGTAGGTATCCTCCGAGAAGTCCTGATGGCCCGGGGTATCCAGAATATTCACGCACTTGCCCGCGTAGTTGAACTGCAGGACAGAAGAGGTAACGGAAATACCGCGCTGCTTCTCAATGTCCATCCAGTCGGACACGGCATGTTTCGCGCTCTGCTTGCCCTTGACGGAACCGGCCTGGTTGATGGCTCCACCGTACAGCAGCAGCTTTTCGGTCAGGGTCGTTTTGCCGGCATCGGGGTGGCTGATGATCGCAAACGTCCGGCGGCGCTCGATCTCTTCACGATTTGTCATATATTGATTTCTCCTAAATTGATGGGGGGATATTTGTCAAAACAAAGATGTGCTTACATCGGAAGCTCCCATAGTTTTTTGCTTTTGGGCAGGCTTCGTCTTTGTACAACCTCTCCGTCATCCCTTCGGGATGCCACCTCTCCTAGTAGGAGAGGCCTTGGCAAAACGGGAAGGCTTTACGCAATGCCAAGGGCTCCCCTACTAGGGGAGCTGTCGAGCGAATGCGAGACTGAGAGGTTGGACAGAGCAGGGCCTACCCTGCAAAATTACATACAAATTGTATTTTACCAGCAATTCCACCTAGATGCAAGAGTTTTCGTTACTTTTTCAGCACAAAGCAGGGCAGAGGGGCAGTGTCGGCCCAGTTGGCGAAGTCGCAGACCAGGACGGTGTACTTTTTCAGGGGCTGGGAGCGCATCCAGTTGAGGATCTCGGTCTTTTCGTCGGAGCCGATGACCTTGCCGCTGTACAGGATCGCACTGAGCACACCGCCGGGCCGCAGGGCCTCGAGGGCGGCTTCCAGCGCCGGGATGCTGCTTCGGGCGTGGGAGAACACCCCGTGGTCGGCACCGGGCAGCCAGCCAAAGTTGAACATCACGGCATCGGCGGTGCCGGGGGCGGCATACTGTAACAGGTTTGCGTGGCTGTCACAGTGGAGCTCGGCGGCAAGGCCCTTTTGTTCCAGATTGCGCCGGGTGGATGCAATGGCTTCGGGCTGGATATCAAAGCCCAGCACCCGCCCCTGTTCCCCCACAAGATGGCAGAGAAAGGCCGTGTCCCCGCCGTTGCCGCAGGTGGCATCGATGCAGAGCTTGGGATGTACCAGCCGCGCGGCGAGAAAATCCTGCACAAATTTCACGGCGGTCAGGTCGGGGGTGCGGCGGCGGCACAGCTGCTCTCCCTCCGCCGCAAAGCCGAATTTTGCCCAGAAGGCCCTCTCGCCCGTATCCGTGGGCAGGGGAGCGGTGAACACGGTGGCTGTCTCTCTGTCATAGCCGCCAAAGCCGCGCAATACCTCTTTTAACAGGTAGGAGCCGTAGCCTTTCCGCCGCCATTCTGGTACAATGGACAGGGCTGTGATGGCCGCCCCCCGCGCTGTGGGCTGAACATCGCAGGTGCCAATGATTGTTTTTTCTTTGTATAATATGTAACCTGTCGAAGTCTGTTCTAATTTCATGGTTTGCTCCTTTAGCGGGCTTGCCCTCTCAGTCTGCCTTCGCAGACAGCTCTCCCAAAGGGAGAGCCTATTGCGGCTTCGAATAAAGGCCCTTCAAATTAGATATCGCTTACCTGTCAGATGCGTTGGCTCCCCCCTCGGGGGAGCTGGCATCGCACAGCGATGACTGAGAGGGTTATTCTTAAAATATCAAGCAATGCCGCCGCTGTCAAGGCTTCGCTCTACGACCTTATTTCACACATTCTTCACTCGGTCAGCGATTCCTTTTCACAATTAGCAGATACAATAGGATCAGTTCCAAGGAGGTGCGGCAGAAGCGCCCCTTCCGAACCATCCCCTTCAGAAAGGAAGCAGCCAGTATGGATAACGAGAACAAATGGGAATACGATTATTCCTCTGAACATAACCCCACCGGTGAGACCGGCTACCCCAATGTCGGTTCTTCCGGCATGAACACCGCCAACACGGCGGGCACATACAGCGAGCCGAACCCCGCCGCCCAGCCGGAGACGGCCAGCGGTGAGAACGGCGGTGCGACCCCGCCCCCCGCTGGGCCCGAATCCCATGCCGCACCGGAGGCCCCCAAGCCCCCGAAGAAGCGCCGCAGGAATAATGGCAAGATCGCCCGCAGTGCCGTGGCACTGGTGCTGGCGGCAGCCATGGGCTTTGTCGGCGGCTTCGTGGGTGCCCGGGTGGGCAACACAGGCGGCAAGGTAGTCATCCAGCAGGTGGCACCTTCCTCCAACTCCACCAGCGATTCCGATTCCGCCTCCGCTGTGAACGCCGGTTCCAGCATGACCACCTCACAGGTCTCTGAAATGGTCAGTCCCAGCGTGGTCGTCATCACCACCGAGCAGGTCGTCTACTCTCAGTGGTCCTGGTACGGTCAGAACCAGGTGGAGAGCGGCGCTGGCAGCGGTGTCATCATCAGCTCTGATGGCTATATTCTCACCTGCGCCCATGTGGTTTCCGGCGCGTCCAACATCACCGTGACCATCGGCGATACCGATTACACCGCTACCGTGGTGGGCGAGGATGATACCAGCGACGTGGCTGTCATCAAGATCGACGCCACCGACCTGACCCCCGCCACCGTCGGCGACAGTGACAGCCTTGCCGTGGGCGAGAGCGTCCTGGCCGTGGGCAACCCGCTGGGTGAGTTGGGCGGCACCGTGACCAGCGGCATCATCAGCGCCTTGAACCGCAGTGTGACTATCCAGGGCACCAGTTCCACCAACACCATGTCTCTGATCCAGATGGATGCCTCCGTCAGCCCCGGCAACTCCGGCGGCGGCCTGTTCAACATGAACGGCGAGCTCATCGGTCTGGTCAACGCAAAGTCCTCTTCCAGCGACGCTGAGGGCCTGGGCTTTGCCATCCCCATCAATGATGCCATCAAGGTGGCACAGGATCTGCTTGAGAACGGTTACGTCTCCGGTCGTCCCTACATGGGCATCACCTATCTGGCCGTGACCGATGCACAGACTGCTGCACAGCTGAACGTCAGCGCTTATGGCGTTTATGTTGTGGACGTTGTGCAGG
>CALDLZ010000422.1 GCA_937915335.1 uncultured Faecalibacterium sp. | reverse complement strand
GGATGCGTCCTTTCGGGCCCGAGGCCTATGTATTTCTTACACGCGGCGCTGCCAAAGCGCGGGAAACTAACCCGATGATGCAGCGTCGAAAAACTTCGTAACGCTAGTGTAACAGAAAGCGCAGGAAAAGACAATTGTCTTTTTGTGAATTTCTCCGGCAATTTTGCTGCAGGGTTTGGCGGGTTTTCCGTTGCCAAGAGAGGACAAATGGTGTAAAATGGGGTGTAAACCTCTCCGGCCATGCGCTGCATGGCCACCTCTCCTGGTAGGAGAGGCAGGAGAACGGTTTCAATCCTATAAAAATATATGCAAAAGCCTGACATGGCTCCCCTGTTAGGGGAGCTGGCACGAAGTGCCTGAGAGGTTCGATAAGGGAGGATCTGTTTTATGCAGAAAGAACAGCAGCAGCTCGCCGAGCTGATCCGTGGCAAGAAAGTGGCCTTCATTGGCGCGGGCGTCAGCCACAAAAAGCTGATCGAGGAGTTCGTGGAGATGGGCGCGCACGTCACCCTCTGCGACCAGAAGAAATCTGTGGACGATTTCGGCGATTACGCCGCCACCATCCGCCGTCTGGGCATTGATCTGAGCCTGGGGGAGAACTATCTGGACGGCTTCAAGGGCCAGGACATCATCATGCGCACCCCCGGCTTTGTGGGCTACTTTGAAAAGCCCCTGCAGGATGCTATGGCGGCGGGCACCATGGTCACCAGCGAGGTCGAGCTTTTCTTCGATTTCTGCCCCTGCGAGATCGTGGCCGTGACCGGCTCCGATGGCAAGACCACCACCACTACCCTGATCTCGAAGTTCTACGAGGCCGCTGGCCGCAAGGTTCATCTGGGCGGTAACATCGGTGCTGCCCTGCTGCCCATGCTGCCCGAGGTTCAGCCTGATGATGTGGCCGTGGTGGAACTGTCCAGCTTCCAGCTCATCAGTATGCACCAGAGCCCCAAGATCGCCGTGGTGACCAACGTGACCCCCAACCACCTCGATCACCATAAGGATATGCAGGAGTACATCGATGCAAAACGCAACATCCTGCTCTATCAGAAGCAGCCCTGCCGCGCCGTGTTGGGCTACGAGAACGAGATCACCCGTGGGATGCAGAAAGACTGCAAGGGCAAGCAGGTCTGGTTTACCCGCCTGCACGATACCGATAACGGTGCCTTCCTGCGTAAGGAGGACAATATGCTCTGCATGGCCGAGGATGGCGTGGTAACGCCCTTCCTGGCCCAGAAGGACATCAAGCTGCGAGGCCTGCATAACATCGAAAACCTGCTGGCAGCGGCTGCTGCTGTCTGGGGCGAGGTGTCTGTGGAAGCCATCCAGAAGGTAGGCAGTACCTTCACCGGTGTGGAACACCGCATCGAGCCGGTGCGCACCCTGGACGGTGTGATGTACTACAACGATTCCATCGGCACCAGCCCCACCCGTACCATTGCAGGTCTGCGCAGTTTCAATCAGAAGGTCATCCTCATTGCAGGCGGCTATGATAAGCACATTCCCTATGAGCCGCTGGCTCCCGAGGTGGTGGCCCATGTCAAGAACCTCGTGCTGATGGGTGCCACCGGCCCCCGCATTGAAAAGGCCGTGCGGGAGGATCCCAACTTCAACGAAGCTGAACTGCCCATCCAGCACGCTGACAACATGCAGCACGCTGTGGAGTTGGCCCGTGCCTGTGCAAAGCCTGGCGATATCATCATCCTGTCTCCGGCCAGCGCATCCTTCGACCTTTACCCCAACTTTGAGGTGCGCGGCCGTGAGTTCAAGCGCATTGTCAACGCTCTGAAATGATCGCACAGGTCAAAACGCTTCGCCAGAAGCAGCGCTTTCTGCGCGCCTGCCGGGGCAAACGCTGCCTCGGGGTCACCATGCCGCAGGCATTGGAACTCTTCGGTAAAAGCCAGCCGGGCCGCTTTTTTGCCGGGCCGACTTTGGCGCTGGACATTGGTGGCAGTACCGCCTGGATGGCGGGCCACGCCAACCCCGACGAGCTTGCCAGTTTTCTGAATTTCTGCGGCTGCAAGGCCGTGGTACTGGACGAAAAAGAGTGCCCGCCGCCCACCAGCTGGAACCGGGCATACACGCTTTTTGTGTTCGGCCTTGCGCCCGGCCGACAGCTGCCGGAACCTGCCGTGGACGAAACGCTCTGGACATCCCTGACCTTTGACCCGGTGCCCCCGGCGGGCCTCGTGGCCCGAATGCTTTTCCCGGACCGCCCCGCACGGCGGGACGACTTCTATTCGGAGCTCTGTACCAAGCGTGCCCGGGGTAAGGCCATCGTCTGGGCACTGAAGCAGGGAAGTACTATCGCCTGCACGGTGGGGGCTTATGCCATTGGCCGGGAGCAGGCCTATATGGCCTGCGGCGAGACCGTGGAACCTCTGCGGGGAAATGGCATTGGCGGCAGGCTGATTGTCCGGCTGGCGAATACGCTTTCCGCACAGGGCTTGCAACCCCTTTTCCTCTGTGCCCCCGAACGGGTGCATTTTTATACCCGCCTTGGCTTTGAAAAATTAGGAGAATACGCTCGGTATGAAGCCATGGGCTGACACGTCGGGAGTTTCTCTGAGGACCGTCCGCTGGGGTGGGACCCTGTTGCCGCAGGCAATAGGGCGGGCGATGGAATGGCCCGATTCGTGTCCGAGGAGAAAGCTACCGACGGGTCCTCTTAGCATAAACTTACAAAATAGATCAAGGAACTAAAATGTCAATGTTAAACCACTTCTTCGATTACAAACCCGAGGTCCTGGCTCTGGACGAAAAGGCTATGGAGCTCTGCCAACCCTATTTCCGCCACATGGAGGAGATCCGGGACTATAACCAGCTGAAAATGCTCAAAGCCTTTGCCGATACCCAGATGTCCTCTACCGATATGCTGGGAACTACCGGCTATGGATTGTGGGATACCGGCCGCGCCAAGCTCGAGCAGATCTTTGCCGAGGTCATGGGCGCGGAGGATGCCCTGGTGCGCAGTCAGTTCCAGAGCGGCACCCATACACTGGCTGTGGCTCTGTTCGGTCTGCTGCGGGCAGGGGATACCCTGCTGGCCGCCACTGGCCGTCCTTACGATACACTGGAGGGTGTTATCGGTCTGGATGGCAAGGGCAAAGGCACCGGAACTTTGATGGATTACGGCATCAAGTATGATGAAGCACCCCTGAAAGCGGACTTCACCCCGGATTACGAGCTGATCGCCCAAAAGGCTCCCGGTGCCAAGGTCTGCCATATCCAGCGCAGCCGCGGCTACCTGCAGCGCAACGCCTTTGATCTGGATACAATCCAGAAAGTGGCCGATACCGCCCGTGCAGCCAACCCCGATATCATCATCTTTGTGGACAACTGCTATGGTGAGTTCACCCAGATGAAAGAGCCCTGCCAGGCTGGTGCCGACCTCGTGGTGGGCAGTCTCATCAAGAACCCCGGCGGCGGCATTGCACCCACCGGCGGCTATATTGCGGGCCGTAAGGATCTGGTGGAGCTGTGCGCCTACCGTCTGAATGCGCCCGGCCTGGGCAAAGAGCTGGGCTGTACGCTGGAAACACCCCGTGATATGTATCTGGGTTTCTATTACGCCCCCGGCGTGGTGTGTGAAGCCATCAAGACCGCCATCTACGCCCAGTGTCTGCTGGAACTGGTGGGCAAGCAGCCCATCCCGCGCTACTGCGACGATCACAACGATATCGTGACCTGCTTTGACGCGGGCACCGCCGATGCGCTGGTGGGCTTCTGCCGCGGCATTCAGGCCGCCAGCCCCGTGGACAGCTATGCCGCCCCGGAACCCTCCGCCGAGCCGGGCTATACCGATGAGGTCGTCATGGCGAGCGGCAGCTTTACCCAGGGCAGCACCATCGAGCTTTCCTGTGATGGCCCCCTGCGTGAGCCTTACACCTGCTATCTGCAGGGCGGCCTGAACTTCGCCGCCAGCCGTGCCGGTGTTCTGCTGGCCGTGCAGAACGCTTATTTTAAGGAGTGACCCATGCCGCAATTAAGTGACCGTGTCGGCACGTTTACCGATTCTGTCATCCGTCGGATGATCCGCCTCAATAACCAATACGATTCCATTCAGCAGATTGGAAAAGTTGACCGCAATGTTAAAATAAAGAAGGAGCGAAACAAATGAACAACGTTACCCCCATTGATGCCAAGATGCTGGCACGCTTCGAGCAGGGTTACGAGGCCCGCCCGGAGCTGAACGTGATGTCCAACGCCATCTCCCGCACGGCTCTGCCGGATGCCGCCTTTGTGCCCGCTGCCGCCGCAAAGCTGCGGATGGATTTCTCCGTGATGGTCAAGACCGATAACATCACGAACCAGAAGCAGAGCGGCCGCTGCTGGATGTTCTCCACCCTGAATGTTCTGCGCCAGCGGGTCATCGAAAAGTGCAATCTGGAGGACTTCTCTATTTCGCCTACCTATCTGGCTTTCTACGATAAGCTGGAAAAGGCAAATCTCTTCCTGGAGAATATCCTCCACTTTGCCGATCAGGATCTGACCGACCGCGAGACCTACACCCTGCTGGGCAGCCCGCTGCCCGACGGCGGCCAGTGGGATATGGCCATCAGCCTGATCAAGAAGTACGGCGTGGTGCCCTCCTGGGTCATGCCCGAAACGGTTCACTCCACCGGTACCGCAAAGTATCTTCCCATCCTGAACCGCAAGCTGCGTGAGGATGCACTGGAACTGCGTGCTCTGGCAAAAGAGGGCAGGGACACGGCCGCCCGCCGCGAGGAAATGCTGGCTGAAATTTACAACGCCCTGTGCATTCTGTACGGCCAGCCCCCCAAGACCTTTGACTTCGAGTATACCGATAAGGATAATGTCTACCACCGCGACCTCAATATGACCCCGCACAGCTTCCTGGAAAAGTATGTGGGCAATGATTTCGATGACTATATTGCCATCATTTCCTCGCCCATCCACGAGCTCAACCGTACCTATTGCCAGCCCTTCATGGGGGAC
>CALDLZ010000421.1 GCA_937915335.1 uncultured Faecalibacterium sp. | reverse complement strand
GAGCCGTAATAGATATGGTACGCCCGGCTGGATTCGAACCAGTGGCCTTCTGGTCCGTAGGTTGTCTCGGAGAAAAAACGGAGCCATTTCGGCTCCGTTTCAAGCTGTTTACCGCTGTTTGCTGGGCGAGTTTTCCGTTGTTTCCATCCAGTTCTGCCTGTTCAAATCTCATTTTGGGTCAAAAGTGGGTCAAAATTTCCTCGCAGGCGTTTTTTAGAGCAGGAATGTCGTTTGCCAGAGTGTCCCATACAGAGGGAATGTCGATAGAACCATAGGCGTGGACATAAAAATTCCGGGTATCCTTGATGATCCTCCAAGGGATTGCCTTGTTCTGTGCCTTCACCTCATCAGAGAGCTGCGAAACCAGCTCACCGATTTGAACAACGCACATACAGCAGACGTCCTGAAAGAGATCGTCCTGCTCAAAGGCGGAAAAGTCGTGGTGATAACGCTCCAGATTGTCGGCAATGCGCTGACAATAGAGTACGATCTTCTGCAAAATAAGCCGATCACGCATTTCGATAGAGCAACACCTCGTCTTTCTTGATCATATCCAGAAACGATTTATCTGAGGAGTCGCTGGTCACCAAATCGACCGGCAGCTTTAGCGCATCCTCCACGGCAAGTCGGAAGCCACAGATCTGGAACAGTGAGCGCAGTGCACCCTTTTCAATTATCAAATCCACATCACTGTGGGCGTCCGCGGTTCCTCTGGAATAGGAACCGAAAAGAGAAACGCTCTTAACGCCGTGCGCTTGGGCGATAGGCGAAACGATCGTGCGAAGATCTTCGATGCTGTATGGTGCCATGTGCTCACCTCCTGTAAGATCAATATACCATAAAATGCGAGAGAATAAAAGAAAATTTCCATGGAACTGAGAATGATGTGGTGTGATCTGTAGATCAAAAAATAGAGTTGGATCGCTTCATAGTGCAAAACAGATGAGTTAGCCTGACGTTTCTTCTAGCCTAAAGCAAACTAGTATGGTATCCGCATGTTTTTCAAAAAGTTCTCAACATTTGTTGCAGTTCCTTCAGATGCGTCTGTCAGCAGTCCGTCATCCGTCAGCAACGGTGTGTCCAAAACAGATTTGATACTTACCGCCACGCTGGCACAGGATGCGATAATTTTTTGGGAATCAACACTATAACGGCTATAATCATCGCCCTCCGTCTTTACGATGTCATCCATCTTGTAGATCAGCGGCATAAAGTAAGAATCCAGGCGGGCCAGTAAATTGTAAAACACATAAGTTCTTCTGCGAATCGTCTCACATTGCAGTGATGCGGTGTTGAGCTGCGCTGCGATCTGAACAGCCTCAGCCCGGTTGGTATATGCTTTTTCAAGCTCTTTTTTTGCTGCTTTTCCGGCAACCAAGCCCATAACCAATAGAGCAGGACCAGCTACAAGGCCGCCCAGTACCATTGTCCCGCCCGCCATACCAAGACCACCGGCAGCGAGAGAGCCTCCCGCCGAAGAAGGCAAGCGTGGCGTTCGTTGCGGCAGCACCGCTCAACGCAGAAATTGCCGTGCCGGTCGAGGCAAAGGCCAAAGCCTGCGCGGCACCGTATGCACCAAAAGCTGCCAATGCGCCGCCTGCCGTTCCGGCAACGGCTCCGCCTGCTATGGAGCCTGCAAAGTTCGCCATGCTACGAAGCTCGACAAAACCAAAACGACGTGCAAACGGAGAGGGCAACATCAGGAAAAGGAAGGATGGTCGCTGAGAGGGTCGCTACACCGTCGGCCGTAATCCGGAGACCGGCAAGGCCATCATTAAGAATGTTCTTGGGAAGACGCAGGCAGAAGTAAAAGAGAAATTAAAGACGGCCATTGAGGAAAATGTTGGCATTGACTATGGCAAAGCAAAGAACTTCACAGTCGCCAGTTGGCTAGAGGTCTGGATGGAAAACCACGCCAAAATCAAGCTACGGCCGTCCACATTCAATACCGCGCAAGGTTTCCTCAAGAACCACATCAAGCCGCAGATTGGCGGCATCCCGCTGGCAGAATTGACCTCTCTAGATTTACAACGATTCTACAAGCACCTGCTGGATGGTGGCCGGGTAGACCGCATCGAAGCGAAAACGAAGCCGAAAGGATCGGCACCTAAGACCATTCGTAACATCCACCAGCTGATCTGCTCAGCTTACAACCTCGCCATGGAGCAGAAGCTGGTAAACAAGAATCCCACGCAGGGCTGCGCACTGCCGAAGGTGGAGCACAAGGAAATGAAAACCCTGACCGCCGACCAGCTGAGTGCATTCTTCCGCGAAGCCAAGGAGACCGGCGTGTACGAACTCTACTACCTCGACCTCGCAACTGGCCTGCGGCGGGGCGAACTGCCGGGGCTGAAGTGGTCAGATGCGGACTTCCAAAGGGGTGTGCTGAAAATCCAAAGGGCAATCTCCCGGCAAAACGGCAAGGTAGTCGAGGCACCGCTGAAAACAAAAAACGCCTACCGCACCTTGCCGTTGTCGGTAGACACGATAAGCGTTCTGATGCAACAAAAAAGAAAATCAAGTAACAGTGAATGGGTATTCCCCTCCCCGACAGGAGGTCCCATGTCCCCGGACAGCGTCCTGCACATGCTGCAACGGGTGCTGAAACGAGCCGGACTGCCAAGGATACGCTTCCATGACCTGCGCCACCCGTATGTCAAGCACACGACAAAAAATAAATCTCTGCAAAAGCAGAAATCCC
>CALDLZ010000420.1 GCA_937915335.1 uncultured Faecalibacterium sp. | reverse complement strand
CCGCTGACATGGCAGCGTATTCTGGGCGGCATCCACTACGAGATGCAGCTGCAGGCGGTCTCCAACGTGAACAACTTTGTCATGGCGGAAAACGTCAGCGAAAAGACTGTTGCGACCATCAAAGAGCACAGCCTGTCCCTGCCGGGTGTGGAGATCGTGGAGACCAGTACCCGTGCCTATGAGCAGGGCACCGTCCTGCCCCATGTACTGGGCCGGGTGGGCAAGATCACCGCCGAAAAGTGGAAAGTGACCGACGAGAACGGCCAGACTACCTACCCCTTGCGGGATAAGGGCTATAACATGAACGATATCATCGGTATCTCGGGTCTGGAATCGACCTATGAGGATGAGCTGCGGGGCAAGGATGGCGTGGAGACCATCACCCGCGACTCGGATGGTGTCATTGTGGATACGGCCCTGACTACCGTGCCCGAGCCGGGCCATACCGTCCAGCTGACCATCGACAGCCGCTTCCAGAAAGCCGTGGATAACGCACTGGCCAGCAATATCGAGATGATCAACCGTACCTATAACGCAAACAGCACCAAAGCGGCAGCCGGTGCGGCGGTGGTAGTCGATGTCAAGACCGGTGCGGTGCTGGCAGCATCGAATTACCCCAGCTTCGACCAGAATCTTTATGCCACCCAGTACAGTGAGTACAGTGCCGACGAGAGCCTGCCCCTGTTCAACCGGGCTTTACAGGGCCTGTATACTCCGGGTTCCACCTTCAAACCCGCTGTGGCGATCGCCGCGCTGGATACCGGGCTCATTAACCGCTATTCCACGGTCAACTGTACCAGGGTCTATACCTACTATAAGGATTACCGACCCAAATGTACACAGCACGGCCATGGAAACGGCCCCATTGATGTGGTCAACGCAATCAAGTGGAGCTGCAATATCTTCTTCTATGATGTGGGCCGCCGTCTGACCAGTGATGTCTACGATGCCTACGCCTATAAGCTGGGCCTGGGCCAGCGCACCGGCGTGGAGGTCAGCGAGGCCACAGGCCACCTGACCACCAAGAACGACTCCAACTATATGGAATCCCTGGATATCCAGGCGGCCATCGGCCAGGGCAACACGGTGGTCACGCCGGTGCAGCTGGCAACCTATGCCGCCACCATTGCCAATCGGGGAACCCGTTATCGTACCCACTTTGTCAAGGCGATTTTGGATTCCAACACTGGTGAAGTGCTGCAGGAGACCCAGCCCGAGGTCATGGATGTGATCGAGGACAAGGGGGAAACCTTTGATCTGGTGCAGCAGGGAATGATCGGCGTGTCCCAGACGATCTCCGCACTGGCGAACTACCCGTATACCATCGCCTGTAAGACCGGTACCCCCCAGCGCAGTGAGGGTTACTATTCCGGCAGCAGCTATAAGCATTACACCAATACCATGATGATCGCGTACGGCCCGGCGGAGGATGCCCAGATCGCGATTGGCATTGTTGTGGAATACGGCGGCGGCGGTGCCCGTGCTGGCAACCTGGTGGCGGATATCTTCAATGCCTACTTTGCCATGAAGGACGGCACCCTGAACGACGATGGCACCATCGGCAAGCAGGAGACCACTACCGACAGTGCTGCCGTCGATACTGCCCGGACGGACACCGCCCAGACCGACAATGCAGCGGACGATGCCGCCGCTGCGGCCCCGGCAGACAACGCGGATACCGCCGCTGACACAACAAATGCCACCGGTGATGCCGCTGCCGCCCGGCAGGATACTTTAGGGAACTGAATGGCGGTAAAACGCAGTTTCTTGGGAAAGCTGGAAGGTTTTTCCGAAAAAAGTATGGATTTTGTCCGAAAACCTGTTGTAAAATGACGGAAACTGTGATACTATGATATACGCAAAATGTTGCCCACGGGCAAGACAAAAGGAGAGGTTGACCGATGACGATTGCACTGATTGCGCATGACTCCAAAAAAGAGCTGATGGTTCAGTTCTGTACGGCATACTGCCGAATTTTGAGCCAGCATAAATTGGTGGCCACCGGTACCACCGGCAAGATGATCGCAGAGGCTACGGGTCTGCAGGTCCAGCGTTTTCTGGCGGGTGTTCAGGGTGGCGACCAGCAGATCGCGTCCCGCATTGCCTGCAACGAGGTGGATCTGCTCCTGTTCTTCCGTGACCCCATCAACGCAAAGCCCAGTGAGCCCAACGAGATGACCCTGCTGCGCCTGTGCGATGTGCATAACATCCCGCTGGCCACCAACATCGCCACCGCCGAGGTGCTCATCCACGGTTTGGAGCGCGGCGATTTGGATTGGCGCGATATCGTCCATCCGCAGAACTGAAAATAAGAAAGCAAGCCCCCGCAGTTGGCGCAAAAACCAACGTGCGGGGGCTTTTTGCTGTATTCTATAATAAAAGGATCAGACTTTGAAATCAGCGGCCATCTCGGCCACATCCTCGGGGGCGAAATCGCCCAAGGGCAGGATAAGCCGGGCCAGCGCCTCCTGGGGCAGGGCGGCAAGCTGAGCGCTCTCGTCGGCGGTATCAGCGGGGCAGAGGGTGTACATGCCGTCGGCACTCGTCTCCACCCGGGCGCGGTGGCCGGTGGCAATATACTGGATGCCCAGACGGTCAGCGGCAGCCAGCAGAGCAGGGAAGCACAGGTCGAAGGCGGTAGTGTCTGCATGTTCTTCGGCCAGCTGGCTGGCGTTCAGAGTCACGCATTCGATGCCCAGCGCCTTGGCGGCGGCTTTGGCGGCATTCACGGCGGCGTCCTCGGCAGTCAGGCGCACCACAGCGCCCGCCACGGCAAAGCCCTGCTGCTGCAAAACACGCACGGCCACCTTACAGCCGGTGCCGCCGCACAGGCCAACCAGCACTTTGTCCTGCTGTTCATAGGTGTCAAACCCGTTCCCGGGCAGAAAAGTATCGCTCATCGTCCTTGTCTCCCTCCGTGTGCCTGGCTTTGCGCCACGGCCAGCTGATCACAGCGCTCGTTCTCCGGGTGGCCGGCATGGCCCTTGACCCAGATATAAGTGACCTTATGCCGGGCTTCCTGTTCCAGGGCCTGTTCCCACAGGTCTGGGTTCAGGGCGGGTGAGCCGTCGGATTTTTTCCAGCAT
Organism: uncultured Faecalibacterium sp.; assembly: GCA_937915335.1. Classification (GTDB taxonomy): domain Bacteria; phylum Bacillota; class Clostridia; order Oscillospirales; family Ruminococcaceae; genus Faecalibacterium. Next base: position 1,911 of record CALDLZ010000420.1, on the reverse strand, counting down.
CGGCGCTTCCAGCCCTTGGCCCAGCCCTTTTCCAGCCCGTTGATGACGTACTGGCTGTCGGAGCACAGCCGCACCTCGCAGGGCTCCTTGAGCTGGCGCAGGGCCTCGATAAAGGCGGTCAGCTCCATCCGGTTATTGGTGGTGGAAGCGTCGCCGCCGCTGAGTTCTTTTTCGTAGACCTTGCCGTGGAAACGGTAGCGCAGAACCGCACCCCAGCCGCCCGGGCCGGGGTTGCCGCTGCACGCGCCATCGGTGTAAACTTCGACTTGTTTCATCTGTCTCTCCCGGAACTTGAATTTTTGGATACCTTTATTTAGAACTGTTTTTCCGGTTCTGTCAAGAGGAAAAAGTATCATCCCCGGCTTTTCTGGCAAAGCTTAGAATTGACAAAGTGGACAAGAAATACTATACTGTTTGTAACAAAATGCGTATAGGGGCGTGCCGGAGCGGCGCGTCCGGCCAGAACGGGGCAGTGCCGCGGTCGCATCGAACAGATGGACTGACAGGGCAGAGATTACTCCGGCTCCGGCCATCCCGGCGCTGAAAAGAGCGCGGAAGCGAAAAATTCTATACGATGGTTTCGATGGGGGCGGCGATTCGTTTTTGCCCGCTCCTTCACGGCAGACAGGCCGCCCGCGGACGGGTGTGCCTGCGTTTTGCAATTGATTTTTGGAGGTATCGCATGGCACAGGTCAAAGAACAGAACCCGGCTCAGGCCCAGAACAGAAGCAATGAATCCAACGGCGAAAAGCGCACCCGCACCCGCCGTCCTTACTATAACCGGCGGCCCCGCCGCCCTCAGCAGCCCAAGGAGGCCGCAGTGCCCATCCATATCTACCCGCTGGGCGGTCTGGGTGAAGTGGGCAAGAATATGACCGTTTACGAGTGCAACGGCGACATGATCATCGTGGACTGCGGTCTGGTGTTCCCGGACAGCGATATGTACGGCGTGGATATGGTCATCCCGGATTTCACCTTTGTGGTGCAGAATAAGGACAAGATCAAAGGTCTGCTCATCACCCACGGCCACGAGGATCACATCGGCAGCATCCCTTATCTGCTGCAGAAGTTCGACCTGCCGATCTATGGCACCCGTCTGACCTGCGGCCTGATCAAGAACAAGCTGGAGGAGTTCGGCCTGGCTGGTAAGACCAAGTTCGTGGAGATCACCCCCAAGCAGAAGATCAAGCTGGGCTGCTTTACCATTGAGCCTATCCATGTCAATCACTCGATCCCCGATGCCGTGGCCTTTGCCATCGACAGCCCTGCCGGTACCATCATCCAGACCGGCGACTTCAAAATTGATTATACTCCTTTGGCCTGCGGTGTCACCGACCTGCAGACCCTCTCCGAGTACGGCAAGAAGGGCGTGCTGGCGCTGCTGAGTGATTCCACCAATGCCGAGCGCCCGGGCTTTACCGCCACCGAGCAGAAGGTGGCCGCTGGTGTCCGCAACCTGTTTGCCCGTGCCCGGAACAAGCGCATCATCATCGCAACCTTTGCGTCCAACATCTACCGTGTCCAGCAGATCATTGATCTGGCTGTGGAGGATGGCCGCAAGGTGGCATTCAGCGGCCGCAGTATGGTCAACAATACCGCTATGGCCCAGGAGCTGGGCTATATGCACATCCCAGAGGGTACCCTTATCAGTGTGGATGAGCTGAACCAGTACCCGCCCGAGCAGGTGGTGCTGATCACCACCGGCAGCCAGGGCGAGCCCCTGAGCGCCCTCTCCCGCATGGCGTCCTGCAGCCACCGTCAGGTGCGGGTGGGCCCCGGCGACTTCATCATCATCTCCGCCAACCCCATCCCCGGCAACGAGAAGAGCGTGACCAAGATCGTCAACGGCCTGCTGCTGCTGGGCGCGGAGGTCATCTACGAGGGCATGTATGATGTCCATGTCTCCGGCCA
>CALDLZ010000419.1 GCA_937915335.1 uncultured Faecalibacterium sp. | reverse complement strand
GATTCAGGTTCTAATCGGGGCAACTCGGTGGAGGTTCAAGTCCTCTTATCCGCACTCAACAAAGAAAATCCGAACTCTTCTCTTATTGAGAAGGGGTTCGGATTTTTTATTTTCTTCGGAAATGAGAATGCCGCCAGTTGGCGGCAAAAAAGCATTACAGCGGCCTGATATAATACGTTCCATCCAGTGCCTTACAAAGTTTTACCTGAAACACTTCCTCCCAGATTTTCTGTTCGTACAGTTGGGAGGGCGCAGTAAAGGCGGCAAGTTTTCCTTCCGCAAACACTCCCACGACATCGCTGTACTGCATTGCGTGTGCAAGGTCATGCAGAACCATCACGACTGTGCGGCCCTGCTGTGCAAGGTTTTGCAGAAGCTCCATCAGCTGGAACTGTGCCGCGGTGTCCAGATAGGTGGTCGGTTCGTCCAACAGGATGGTCTGCCCGCCCTGCGCCAGCGCCATGGCCAGATAGACCCGCTGCCGCTGCCCGCCGGAAAGCTCCCGGAGGTCACGGTCAGCCCATGCGGTGACCCCTGCCTGTTCCATGGCAAGTTCTACGATCTCGTGATCGGCTGCGGTCAGCCGCCGGGAAAAGCCAAGATGCGGAAAGCGGCCATGCTCCACAAGCCCCTGCACACTGATCTCCGGGATGGTGCGCACCTGCGGCATGAAGGCCAGATGCCGGGCCAGCTCCTTGCACTCATAGCTTTGCAGGCTGCGGCCATCCAGCTGGATTTTGCCCGCAAGCAGCGGTTGCTGCCTTGCCATTGCTTTGAGCAGGGTGGTTTTTCCGCAGCCGTTTGGGCCGATGAGCGTGGTGATCTTTCCCGGCTGGGCAGAAAAAGAAACATCCTGCAAGACCGGCGTGTCATATCCCACCGAGACATTCTGCACCTCAAGCATAGAGCCGCCCTCCTTTGTGCCGCAGCAGCAGACCGAGGAAGAACGGCCCACCGATGAGGGAAAGCAAAATTCCAACCGGCAACTCAAAGGGGGCAAACAAAAGCCGTGCGGGCAAGTCGCAGCCCACCACGCAGAATGCCCCTAGCAATGCGGAAGCAGGCAGCAGAACACGGTGATCATTGCCCACAATTTTCCGGGCGATATGCGGCGCAAGCAGCCCCACAAAACTGAGCAGTCCGGCAAAGCTGACGGCGGCCCCGGCTAAGAGCGCGGCAGCCAGAATGCCGATGAAGCGAATCGTTTCCACATTCAGTCCAAGACTGGAGGCCGTTTCGTCCCCAAGGCACAGAACATTCAGATCCGTGTCGATCCAGAACGCCAGGAGCGCGCCAGTAAAGAGATACGGCAGTGCAAGAAGCAGCATTTTCAGCGTTGCTCCAGACAGCCCGCCCACAAGAAAGTTCGGTGCGCCGGAAACGCTTTCCGGCCAGAGCAGGCGGATGATGTTGATGCCTGCGCTGAACATTCCGCTGACGGCAAGGCCCGAAAGGACCAGTGTCGTGCGGGAAAGGCCGGTCAGCCGTGCCAGTCCATACACCAGCATGGCACACCCCAGCGCACCCAGAAAGGACGCAAACTGTGCTGCGCCAAGGGCTTCGGGTGCCAGTGCCGCAGCCAGAAGGGCAAAAAAGCCCGCGCCGGAGTTCACACCGATGACATTCGGGCTGGCCATTGCATTGTTGAGCACCGCCTGCAGCAGCGTGCCGGCCACAGCCAGCGCCGCCCCGGCCAGCAGACCCGCCAGCAAACGCGGAATGCGGACATAAGCCAAGACCCGCCATGCCGGGTCTGTGGTGCTCTGCCGCGCAAAGGCATTCCACAGCTGTGCCAGCGAATAGCTTTGCGGGCCGAGACAGAGTTCCGCAATGGAAACAACCAGCACACCAACCGTCAGAACGGACAGACAGACCGCCGGGGAACGCATGATTTGTTTGTGGGAAAGATTCTTTTTTGCTGGACCCATAACGGCGGTCTCTCCTTTTTGAAATCAGGAATGGATGATTTGTTTCGTCTCGCCATCGTCCAGCGGACGACCCTTTTTCAGTGCGGCATTCAGCAGGGCGGCGTATGCTTTGGCGCGGCTGGGTTCATCGGGAAGCGTCTGGAACATAAGCGGGCGAAGCTGCTCCATCCAGCGCAGGATCTCCGGCAGAGTGTCCGGCAGCAGCGCTTCGATCTGTCTGCGCAGCCAGACGGCGGCGGTGGGGCTTGCTCCCCCGGTGGAAATGCCGATCGAAAGCGGCCCGGATTGGATCAGCGATGGAAACAGAAAGCTGCAGTAGTCCTTGTCGTCCACCACGTTCACCGGGATCTTCTGCTCTTGGCAGCGGGCTGCAAGGGCGTGGTTCGTTTCGGGGTCGTCGGTGGCAGCGATCACGAAATCAAAGCCATCCACCATTTCCGGCACAGCGTTCTTCCGCCATACCGTCAGACTGTTTTCTGCTGCCAGCTGTTGCAAGGCAGGGCTGATCTCCGGTGCGGCAATGGTCAGCTGTGCCCCATAGGGCAGCAGCTTTTCCACCTTGCGCAGGGCTACCGTTCCGCCGCCTGCCACAAGGCCGCGCTGCCCGTTCAGCTCCACAAAAAACGGAAAATAGGCCATTTCAGGTTCCTCCGTACAGAATATCCGCCAGCTTCTGATAGGCTTCCCCCCAGCGGTCATTGGGTTTCAAATGGTAAAGCGTCTTGTCCATGACGTAATAGCGGCCCTCCCGCACAGCGGTCAGCGAATTCCATGCGGGATTGGAGGTCAGGGTCTGTTCCATGACCTTCTGTGCCGCCTCCTGATCGCTGCCCTGATAGACTGCGAAGATATACTGCGGGTCGTCCGCCATGATCTGTTCAAGGCTCAGATCTTCCAGCAGGGCGGTGTCGCTGTCGGCAATGTTCACGGCTCCAAGGTCAGCCAGCATCGCGCCCAGCACGGTATCCTTGCTGTTCTTTACTTTTACGCCATTGCTGCCCGCCCGCAGGAACAGCACGGTGGGCGCGGAACCGTCAGCCTCTGCCTTAGCCGCATCTTCCTGTGCCTGTACATCCAGACCATAGGTCTGGTAATTGTCCCGCTGGCCGGTGATCCGGGTGCAGATGTCCAGCATGTGCAGATATTCGTCAAAGGTGTTCACGCCGAAGTAGGCCACCGGGATGCACAGCGCTTCCAGGGAATCCTGCAGCTCTAAATCAGCCTTGGTGTTGGAACTGGCAATGACAAAGTCCGGTTCAGCGGAGATCAGTGTTTCCATGCTTGGCTCCAGCAGACTGCCGAGGTTCGCCACGCTGCTGTCCAGTTCCAGATCAAAATCTCTCCACGAGTCGTCCGCAGCGGCCACGATGGTGTCTTTTCCACCTGCAAGGCTCCACACATCGGCATAGCTGCCCAGCAGGATAGCCACCCGTTTCGGGTTGCTGACCGTCACTTCCCGGCCAAGGTCATCGGTGAAGGTCACGGCGGCAGCTTCCGCGGCCTGAGAAATGCTTTCCACCGTGGAAACAGAAGGTGTCTCAGTCGATGCGGCGGAGGAAGCGCAGGCCGTCAGCAGCAGAGCTGCGGCCAGAAGGCAGAAAAGTCGTTTCATGGTCGTGTTCTTCTTTCTTTCAGAGTTTATCCGTCAATGAGCGCCAGTTCTTCTTTGCTGGACTGCCCGTTTTCCACATGGAAGGAATTGAGCACCGGGGCATCCCGCTCCATCAGAGAGAGGATAAGGTAGCTGGCTTTGCTGTCGTAGGCAAGACGCTTATCCTCTTCGGAAGGGCGGGAGGGACTTTCCGGGTGGGAATGCCAGTTGCCCAGCGGCACAAGGCCCGCCGCCCGCATTTCCTTGACGGCGGCAAGGTGCTCCTTGGGGTCAATGGTAAAGTGCTCGTTGGAGTGGTCGGTGTTGGTCAGCAGAAAGACCTTTTTGATCTGCTTTCCCGTTTCATCCTGTGTTCCGGCGATCAGGCCGCAGGCTTCTTCCGGCAGATGGGCCCGTGCATGGGCCAGCAGTGTTTCGTATTCGCTGCGGGGCAGTGTGATCTTCATCGTTTCACCTCGCAGACAGCCTGCTCATAGTCGATGAGTTTTGTAATGGTGGGGTGCGCACCGCAGATAGGGCAGTCCGGGTTATGGGGGAGCTTGATCTTACGGAAGTCATTTTTCAGGGCATCGTAAGTCAGCAGGTTTCCGGTAAGCAGTTCGCCCTGCCCCACGATGAATTTGATGGCTTCCATAGCCTGCAAGCTGCCAATGACGCCGCCCATCGCGCCCACAACACCCGCCTGCTTGCAGGTGGGCACGGCATCCTTCGGCGGCGGGTTCTTGAACACACAGCGGTAGCAGGGCCCCTGACCCGGCACATAGGTCATCAGTTGACCCTTGAAGCGGATGATGCCCGCATGGCAGAAGGGCTTTTTTGCCATGACACAAGCGTCGTTGATGAGGAACTTGGCCGGGAAATTGTCGGTTCCGTCAATGACAAAATCGTAATCCTTGATGAGGTCCAGAATGTTGGAGGAGTCCACGAACACCCGGTAGGTATTCACGGTCACGTCCGGGTTCATCTTTTCGATAGTCTCCTTGGCGGACTGCACCTTGGGCTTGTTCACGTCCTCGGTGGCATGGATGATCTGGCGCTGCAAGTTGGACAAATCGACCACATCGGCATCGGCAATGCCGATGGTACCCACGCCCGCAGCAGCCAGATACATGGCCGCCGGGGCACCCAGACCCCCCGCGCCGATGATGAGAACTTTTGCGTTCAGCAGCTTTTTCTGGCCTTTGACACCTACTTCCTTCAGGATGATGTGTCGGGAGTAGCGCTCCAGCTGTTCGTTGGTAAATGCCATTTTACTGTCCCCCTCCCATGAAGTAAAAGAACTCCACGTTGTCGCCATCCTTCAGGACGGTGGTGGCAAAGTTCTCACGCTGCAAAAATTCATCGTTCAAAGAAACGGTGACATAAAGGGGCATTTCCACGTTTTCCACTTCCAGCAGCTTTTCCACGGTCAGGCCTGCATCGTACTCTTTGGGGGTGCCAGCAACAGTCAGTTTCAT
>CALDLZ010000418.1 GCA_937915335.1 uncultured Faecalibacterium sp. | reverse complement strand
GACATCGTAATCCTGTTCATCCATGGCCCGGCTGATCTGTTCCGGTGTCAGGGTATGACGGCGGGCACGGCCTGCCAGAATTTTTGCCAGTTCTTCCGTCTGCGACAATTTCCGCATCGTTCTTTCTCCTTCCAGCTCCAGCCGGAGGAGAGGAACGGTCAGTCTTCCACAGGTTCTGTCCCCTGCTTCTTTTCTCGCATCGACTGGAGATACCGTATCAAATCATCATTGGACATTTCGGCCGCCTTGCCTGCCACGGGGGTCCCCCGGGCAATGCGGTCCAGATATAGCCGGATATCGTCCGGCGTGCAGTTTACATCGCTGTATTGTGCCGCAAGACGGCTCAGCTCATTCAGGGCCTCCTCGCTGACGAAGGAACGCAGAGTAGAAAGGCTGACCTCTATTCCCTGCTCCTGGCATTGCAAGAACGCTTCGTACAGCTCCTTCTGCTGGGGCAGAACGAACTTTTCGGGGCTGAGCTGAGCCCGCACCTGCGGGATATAACTGGGCTCCCGCAGCATGGCGGCCAACAGCCGCTGCTCTGCTGAGGCCACCCCCAGTGCCTGCGAGCCGCCTGCACTGTACGGCACGCTGATCTGGTTCATCTCGCCAGACTGCAGGCGGGCCTGATTCTGTGCCCAGCGGCGCCTGCTGCCCGCCTTCCTCACCGCGTCGGCCAGCTGGGTCATAATGGCGGTCTTGGAGATGTTCGTCTCCTCGGCCAGCCGCCCGGCGTAGACCTCCTGTTCGGTGGGGTTGGAGCGCTCGGCCAGCATATCCACAGCTTCCCGGACATATTCCAGCCGCTGGGCATCCTGCTTGAGATCGTACTTGTTCTTCAAGCGCCCCAGCCGGAAATCCAGTGCGTTGCCCACGCCGTCCAGCAGCGCCTTAAAGCGCTCGGCTCCATATTTTTTGATGTACTCGTCCGGATCCTTTGCCCCGGGGATCTGCAGCACGCCCACCTTGACCGGGCTGTTGCGGAACAGTTCCAGAGAGCGCAGGGTGGCTTTCTGACCCGCTTCATCCGAATCATAGCTCAGGATAACTTCCTCCGCGTACTGGCAGATGAGTTTGACCTGATCGGGGGTCAGGGCCGTGCCGCAGGCACAGACGGCGGTATCGATGCCCGCCTGGTGCATGGTGATGACATCCATGTAGCCCTCACAGAGGACGAACCGCCGGGAAGCGCTCTTCTTGGCGATCTGCAAGGCAAACACCGTGTCTGACTTGTGGTAGACCAGCGTCTCGGGGCTGTTGACATACTTGGGCTTGGAATCGTCCAGCACGCGCCCGCCGAATGCGATGATGTTGCCCCGCAGGTCAAAGATGGGGGTCATCACCCGCTTCCAGAACAGGCAGTAGATCCGGCCCGACTGGCTGCGTTTGAACAGGCCGCTGGCATCCAGCTCCTGCTGGTTGTAGCCCTTGTCACGGAGGAACTGGTACAGGCCCTGACCATCGTCCGGCGCATAACCCAGCCCGAACCGGACGATGGTCTTATCATCCAGACCACGCCGCCGCCAGTAGGCCCGGGCCTGCCGGGCTTCCTCTACGGTGGAGTTCAGGCAGGCGTGGAAGTACCGCGCCGCTTCCTTATTCATCGAGAGGATGCGGCTGCGCATCCGGCCCGTCTTATCGTCCTCCTGGGGCTCCGGCATTCCCACCCGTGCCGCCAGCAGCTTGACAGCTTCCGTGTAATCGATGCTGTTGATCCGCCGGGTGAAGTTAATGGCATCGCCGCCCGCGCCGCAGCCAAAGCAGTAAAAGCTCTGGGTATCCGGGTAGACGTAGAACGAGGGCGTCTTTTCACTGTGGAAGGGGCACAGGCCGCCGTACAGCCGGCCCTTCCGCTTGAGCTGCACATAGCTGCCCACCAGATCAATAATATCGGTGCGGCGGGTCAGCTCTTCAATATATTCGTGTGGGATCATCTTGGTATTTCGCTGCTCCTTTTATAACACATGCCACTTGCGGGGCACAAAGACATCCTCAAAGGTGCGGATGGCAAATTCATCGCTCATACCGCTGATATAATCCGTCACCGCGCGGTCACGCCCTTCCTGATAGGCCAGCTGCAAGTAGAAATTAGACATCTGCTCGATGTGGGTCAGGTAGTACTCGTACAGCTCGGTGAGCACCTTTTCCACCTTCTGCTCTTCCTTTTTGGCACTGCGATCCACATAGACGGTGCGGTACATGAAATCCTTCAGTGCGAGGAACGCTTCGTTTTCCTCCGCACCCACCTTTACATCCTCTTCGCTGTTGCGCAGGATGCTGTTGATCATGGTGGTGATGCGCTGGGATTTCGTCTCGCCCAGCACGGCGGTGCACTCTTTGGGCAGGGTCTCCGGGTCGAGCACCCCGGCACGAACGGCGTCCTCGATATCGTGGTTCACAAAGGCGATCTGATCCGCCATACGGACGATGCGCCCTTCCGGGGTAGCCGCCCAGGTACCCTTGGTGTGGGTCACGATGCCGTTGCGCACCTCCCAGGTCAGGTTCAGGCCCCTGCCGTCTTTTTCCAGCTTGTCCACCACCCGCAGGCTCTGCATATAATGCTTGAAGCCCTCGGGGCAGAGCTTATCCAGCGCGCTCTCCCCCGCATGGCCGAAGGGCGTGTGGCCCAGGTCATGGGCAAGGCTGATGGCCTCGGTCAGGTCCTCGTTGAGCCGCAGGGCCCGGGCAATGGTGCGGGCGATCTGTGCCACCTCCAGCGTGTGGGTGAGCCGGGTGCGGTAGAGGTCGCCCTCCGGCGAGAGGAACACCTGCGTTTTCTGCTTGAGCCGCCGGAACGCCTTGCAGTGGATGACCCGGTCACGGTCACGCTGGAACACCGGGCGGATGGGATCCTGCTCCTCGGGCCGCACTCTGCCCCGGCTGGCATCGCTGAACGTTGCCCAGGGGGCCAGGGTCAGCCGCTCGATCTCTTCGGTACGCTGTCGCACATCCATCAGGAACCCTCACTTTCTGTTTTCTCTCCCCCTCTCCCGCGGCGGATCCCATGCCGCGTCTGCGGCAAGTATAGCACACCCGCCCCGTCGAAGGGGGAAAGTATTTGTCTGGAAACGAATGAAATCTCTCGGTCTCGCTGACATCACCCTTGGCATAGCGGTCAGCGAGTGCCTTTTATTTCAAAACGGTGCGTAGAATGGTTTGGAAACGCTGACTTGTGCACTTCCTCGGGTCAGCTCCCGGAGCTGTTCCAGCAGGGGAGCTTCGGTGCCCTCCGGCATCTGCCAGCGCAGGGTGACACGGTCGGTGAACAGTGGCTCTGTCATTTTTGCCCCTGCCGTGTTGATGAGCAGGGCCGCCCGCTCGTAGAGCGAATAGTCCACGGTCACTTCCAGCTCCACCACGCTTCGCACCGTGACCACCTCAGCGGCTTCCAGGGCACGGGCCGTGGCAGTGGTGTAGGCCCGTACCAGACCGCCGGTGCCCAGCAGCACGCCGCCGAAATAGCGGGTGATGACCACGATGAGGTCGGTCAGTCCGCTGTGCTGGAGCACCTCCAGTGCCGGGGTGCCTGCCGTCTTGGCCGGTTCGCCATCGTCGGAATAGCGTTCCCGGTTGCCCTCCCGCAGGCGGTAGGCGTAGACATTGTGCCGGGCCGTCCGGTTCGCCGCCCGCACCTGTTCCAGAAAGGCCACCGCCTTTTCCTCGCTGTCCGCAAAGGAAAGCTGTGCAATAAAGCGGCTCTTCTTTTCCTCATATTCGCCGGTGGCCGTGCCCCGGATGGTGCGGTAATCCTCCACGCTGGTTCCTCCTGCAATCGATTTGATAAAATAAGTATAGCATAAATCCCGGCAAAGAAAAAGCCCGACAGCGGGGAGGCCGCTATCGGGTGTTTTTCTGGATTTATTTCTTACTCACTCTGTTTGGGAGCATACTGTTTAAATTCGTTCTGCTTACTTTGCAAAGATCTGGACCCAGTTGTGACCCCACTGAGAATTGGCATCGAAGTTGTAGCCCAGAGCCATGTACTTTGCGTTGGGGTCCATGATGTTAACACGGTGACCTTCGGAGTTCATCCAATCATTGACGACCTCTTCGGGAGTGGCTTCGCCCCAGGCGGCGTTCTCGCCGGTAGCGGTGTCATCCACGCCGTACTCTTTCAGGACGGTGAAGCAGTTGGTGCCATCGGGACGGGTGTGAGAAGCGACCTGAGCAACTTCCTTTGCACGCTCATTGGCGGCGGCGGTCAGATGAGCATCGCCCAGCGCCAGGGGATTCAGGCCAGCCTTTGCACGCTCTGCGTTGACCAGGTTCAGCACTTCCTGTGCAAAGCTGTTCTCACTGGTATTGCGGGCGTAGGTGAAGATCATCACCCAGTAGTTACCGTACTCGCCGCCCTCGTAATAACCGATGCCCACGGTGGTGGCATCCTTGTTCAGCATGCGCTCCTTGAAGAAATCGTAGCGGTTCCAGGCTGCCACGACATCAGAAGCATCCTCAGCAGCTGCCCAGTAGTCCTCGCCAACGGAGATATCATCGACACCATACTCACTCAGGATGGTGAACTCACGGCTGCCATTGGGACGGTTGTAAGAATAGTTGACGGAGAGTTCCTTCGCGCGGGCCTGTGCGGCGGCGTTCAGCTCGCTGCTGCCCATGCTCAGAGGAGCCACACCGGCCTGTGCACGCTCTGCGTTGACGAGCTGCAGCAGCTCATCGGCCTTGGAAGCGGCGTGTGCGGGCACTGCCAGAACGAACATCAGGCAAACCAGTGCTGCACAGCAGACCAGATTCTTCAGGACTTTCATCGAAGCGTTACGCATGGTGTTTACCTCTTTTGTGTGAACCCATGAAAAAAGGTGTCGATTGCTGGTATACTCGGCAATCGACACCTGATACTTCAGATGAAGGTCACTCAACGCCCAATCCCCGTTCCGGAGACCCTCAGGTGATGAGAAGCAACTGGCTGCCATTTTACAGGCCCTTTAGCTTTGCGTCACAGCCTTTCGACTGCTTTGCTGATATTCAGTTTTCAGAGCTTCT
>CALDLZ010000417.1 GCA_937915335.1 uncultured Faecalibacterium sp. | reverse complement strand
CTGGAAATTCTGGCAGGCGATACCCACCCGGCCTGTGAATCCAGCTATCTGGAAAAGTGCCGCCAGCGGGCGTTCCAAATCCGGGATATGATCAACGATTTGTTTGAATATTTCTACGTTTCCACCGCAGAACACGCCCCGCAGGAATTTCCGCTGACAACGGCGCAGCAAGCGTTTGGCGGACTGCTGTGCGACTTTGCCGACCTGCTGCGGCAGGATGATTTCACAGTGGATCCGCTGCCCCAGCTCCCGGAAGAAACGCTGCGGGTGAATGGAAAGCTGGTACAGCGGATTTTTGATAATCTGCTTTCCAATATCCGCCGCTATGCAGACCCGACAGAGCCGATCTCGCTCAAGGCTTCGGTGCAGGATGGAGAACTCTGCCTTTGCGTCTGCAATGCCATCCGGCAGGATGCCAAAAAGGGAACGGGCATCGGCCTGCGCAACTGTGAGCAGATGATGCTGCTCCATCAGGGACGGTTCCAGCACAGCATCTCCGGGAAGCAGTTCACGGCGGCTCTGTACTTCCCACTGGAACGGTAAAACACGCGAAACAGAAAACGACCCCTGCGAGCCGGAAAAGCTCACAGGAGCCGTTTTTTCAGGTCGTGGGAATCTCAAGACAGGCGTTCAGGAGATCCAGAATCTCCTGCTTTTCATAACCTTTGCCGATAAAGACCAACTGGTTGACGCGGTCGCCGTAGGTGGAATCCCAGTCCTCCCGGAGGTCGGGAAAATCCTGCTCCAGTGCAGTCAGCTCATCTTCCGACCATGCCGCCATCCACTCGGAAAGTTCCGTGATGGAGGCATTCCGTCCGGCCTGTTCAAAAAGCTGGACGTGCTTCCAGTCGTCGGAGAACCAGAGGTAGCCTTTGGAACGAATCAGACATTCCGGGTAAGTTTCTACCAGATGGTTGAAGGCTTCCCGGTTGAACGGTGCCCGGCCTTCGTAAACAAAGGACGAGATGCCGTATTCGTCCACACAGGCTTTCTTGTCATCGTTTTCGCAGGTATTCAAAGCCCTCTGCACGCTGCTGGAAGCAAGGCAATCCTCGTAATCGAATTCTTTCCGGTCGAGAAGAAGGTCGAGGTCTACCTTGCCGTTTGTGCAGGGAATCATCTCGGCTTCTTTCTGAAGATTCCGAAGAGCCGCCTTCACCTCGTTCAACTGTTCTTCCGTCAGCAGGTCGGTTTTGTTCAGCAGCATGACATTGCAGAACTCGATCTGATCCATGATGAGATTGATGATGTCTCCGTCTTCCGAATCATCACTGTCCAAGTCATGCAGAAATTCCCGGTAAATCCGGTCAGTATCCACAACGGAGACCACCGTTTTGAGGTAGACGCGCGTATCCGTGGATTCTTCGTAGTTTACAAATGCACCGGCAATGGAGGAGGGTTCGCTGATGCCCGATGCCTCCACAAAGATGGCTTCCAGCGTTTTGTCCTCAGCGAGCTTTTCAATCTGCTCCATGAACTCGTCCCGCAAGGTGCAGCAGATGCAGCCGTTCTGCATCTCCACAAGTTCTACCTGTGCGATTTTGTTGCCGGTCTTATTCAGCAGAGAAGCATCGATGTTGATGCTTCCCATATCATTTACGATCAATGCAACTTTCCGTTTCTCTTGAGAAAGCAGGTGCTGCATCAAAGTGGTTTTGCCAGACCCAAGATACCCGGTGACCAGTACCACCGGAACTTCTCTCAACGACATACAATAGTCCTTTCTTTGCTGTGGGAAAATGAAAACATCGCTATTCTAATCGCAGAGGAGCTTCAAATCAACAGAAGAACGCAATTCTTCAGATTTCTTCAGAGGTGGAGCAGGCAGATAGAAAAGTTTTTTGAGGAAAGATAAATTTTCCTTGCAATCCATCTCAAGTTATGGTATATACATTATACGAAACATTTGCTTGAAATGAACGTCCTACCGTTTATGGATGTATAAAGAGAGGTGTCCGCTATGACAGTGCCCGGTATAAGACCCAACTCAAAAAGAACGGTGTCAAGTTGATGTCGGCTACCGAAATCATTTCGGATGGCCCGGAGGGGACCATTCTGGAATCAGTGCTAGAGGGTTATGCTGAGTATTATTCCGCTGACCTGTCCGAAAAAGTCGTGCGCGGTATGATCGAAAACGCTCTCAAGGGTGTGTACAACGGTGGCACAGTTCCGTTCGGCTATGTGATTGACGAAACCAGACACTACCAGCCTGACCCGTTGCTGGCTCCCTATGTGGAGCAGACATTTCAGAAGTATGCAGATGGCGCGACGATGACTGACTTGCGAGATTGGCTGAAAGCGCACAATATCAAGAATACGCTGGGCGGAGAGA
>CALDLZ010000416.1 GCA_937915335.1 uncultured Faecalibacterium sp. | reverse complement strand
AAGCGCTCGATGGTCTCGTCGCTGTAAGTATAGCCGTCGGGGTTGGAATACTGGGGCACACACCAGATGCCCTTGATGGTATCGTCCTCGGCCACCAGCTTCTCCACAAGATCCATATCGGGGCCGTTGGGGGTCATGGGCACACTGACCAGCTCAAAGCCATACTCCTCGGTAATGGCAAAGTGGCGGTCATAGCCGGGCACCGGACAGAGGAACTTGCGCTTCTCCACCTGAGACCAGGGACAGGGAGACTCGGGGAAGCCGAACACATAGCCAATGTTGATAAGGTTGTACATCAGCTGCAGGCTGGAGTTGCCGCCCACGAACACTTCCTCGGGCTTCACGCCGAACACATCCGCAAACAGAACACGCGCCTCATGCAGGCCCTCCAGATCACCGTAGTTACGGGCATCTGTACCCGCATCGGTGGTGTAATCGTTCATCTGCAGCAGCCCCATAGCCAGATCCATCTGGTGGGGGCCGGGCTTGCCACGGGCCATGTTCAACTTGAGGTCCATGGCCTTGAATTTTTTATACTGCTCTTCCAGCTTTGCCTTTTCGGCAGTGAGTTCGTCACGATTCATTTCAAGATAGTTTGCCATAAGAAACGCACTCCTTTATCGTACTTTCAGTTCCCACAGTGTCCGAACCGGGCCTTTGGAGAGTTCCTGCCAGGGAGTGCTCCCGCCGCAGTCGTCCAGACTTTATTATTATAGCGCAGATTCCCCCGCGAAACAAGCAAATTATAAAAAAAGCCCTGCCAAAAGCCTGAGCTTCCGGCAGGGTGTCTCTCCCCTGCTTGTCCGCAGGATGCAGACATCAGCCCAGGGAGACCTGATTCTTATAGCGTTTGCGCACAGCGCCATATTCCAGATGGGCCTCGCCGCCCTCCACGGTATCCTTGTCGATGGTGACACGGATGATGGTAGGGTCGTTGGGCACATCGTACATGATGGGCAGCAGGATGCTCTCCATCACGCTGCGCAGACCACGGGCACCTGTCTTGCGCTCGATGGTCTTGCGTGCAATGGCGTGCAGGGCCTCGTCCGTGAAGTCCAGCTCCACGCTGTCCATGCTCAGCAGCTCTTTATACTGCTTGACTAGGCTGTTGCGGGGTTCCTTGAGCACGCGCACCAGGGCATCCTCGTCCAGATCATCCAGCACGGTGATGACCGGCAGACGTCCGATCAGCTCGGGGATCAAGCCAAATTTGACCAGATCGTGGGGCTCCACCTTGCGCAGCAGGGCACGCTGGGCATCGT
>CALDLZ010000415.1 GCA_937915335.1 uncultured Faecalibacterium sp. | reverse complement strand
TGGTGGTGTCGGTAGAGAAAGCTGGCTCCCCGGTTGCAACCACCAGCGGCATTTACTATAAGCGGCTGGGAAAGGTGACAAAGCCATTCTACCCGGCAAACGATGTGTACTCCCCTACTGATAACCCGGATTTTTCGGCAAAAGTCGTAGAAGGTGCGTCCGAAAGCGACATTGACCTGCTGGAAGTGTACCGTCTGAAAGAGAAGCTGCGGATTCGTGATCCGGGTTCTGCGCTGCCGGATTTGGCGGATACCACGTTTCTGGACAACCTGAAGCTGATCCGCATGGAAAAAGATGAAGTGCGCGTGACGGTGGCGGGGCTGCTGTTTGTGGGCAAGGCTGCTTCTATCGCCCGACTGCTGCCGCAGGCAGAGGTAATCTACCTGCATTACAGCGACGAGGCGCAGACCGAGTACGACAACCGCATGGATATGCAGGAGCCGCTGATCTCGATTCTGGATAAGCTGACAGAGCGCATCCGCACCTATAACCACCTGACGAATGTGCAGGTGGGGCTGTTCCGGCTGGAAGTGTACGATTTCTCGGAAGCGGTTTTTCAGGAAGCGTTGCTGAATGCGCTGGCGCATCGGTCGTATGAAGAAATGGCTCCGATTTACGTCAAGCACTATCCGACCAAGATTGTGATTGAGAATCCGGGCGGATTCCCGGAGGACATCAACGAGAGCAACATCATCACACATCAGTCCATCCCGCGCAATAAGCTGATTGCCATGACGCTTCAGCACCTGAAGTATGTGCAGCGTTCCGGTCAGGGCGTGGATATTATGTTCCAGAGTATGCTGACAGAGGGCAAGCCTTACCCGGAGTACACCAGCACGCTGAACTCCGTAAGGCTGACCCTGCGCAGCACGATGGAGAATCAGAACTTCGTGCATTTCATTGCAGAAATGC
Organism: uncultured Faecalibacterium sp.; assembly: GCA_937915335.1. GTDB lineage: Bacteria > Bacillota > Clostridia > Oscillospirales > Ruminococcaceae > Faecalibacterium. The sequence goes on along the minus strand of CALDLZ010000415.1, from coordinate 1,242 downwards.
AGGACAAGCGTTCCAAGATGTTTACGCTTTCGGAACTGATGATTCTGCACTATCTGCGCGACCACCAGAAAATCACCTTGAAGCAGGCTGCAAAGACGATTCAGGAATCAGACGATAATGCGCACAAGGTTCTGAACAGCCTGCGGGATGAGGGACTTCTGGAACTGAACGGAAAGACCTATATGCTGACCCTCAAGGTCTACGAAACGGTGAAAACCGATGTGGCCTACGTTCAGGATAAGACGGTCAACCAGATTCAGGCAAAGGATCGGATTCTCGAATATCTGAAGCATAAGCCGTGGATTACGAATCAGAAAGCACAAGAGCTGTGCGGGTTTAACAAGAACCAGACCTATTATATCCTGCGACAGATGTGTAAAGATGGTATATTGCAGGTCGATGGAGTAGGCCGAGGAACAAAATACAAGAGCGCGAAGTGAAAATTTACGCTGACTTTTACGCTGAAAATTTGATTTGCGCTGAATTTACGCTGACTTTCAGGGCTTTACGCTGAAAATACGCTGACTTTCAAATTTGCGCTGAAAAATCGCACGGCGGGCATTTGCCGTGCGATTGACCGTGCAATCAGCTACTCAATCCTCCAACCTGCCATGGTCACATCCCAGCGACAGATAGTGCTCCATCTCCCCTTTCAGCACCATCTGCGCATACTCCAGCGGCTTATTGTACAGCAGCCAGTCCAATTCTGCCCGCTGTGCCGGTGTGTTGCCGTATTCGTCCTCGATGGCGATGCAGTCGATGGCAACAGCGGAGCCATCGGCGAACCGAGCCTCTACCCGGTTGGTGTCCATGTTGTAACGGCAAGAAAGCAAGTTTTTCATAGTAGTATCCTCCAAGACTTGATTTTGATGTGCGGCCACTCAAACCAATGCCGTCAAGTCGTGGTTGGATGGGTCGATTTTTAGTTTGTCCAAGAGTAAGTGCACGGTTTCTGCACGGTTTTTGCACGGTTTCAAAACGTGCAGAGGGTGCAAATCGTTGCAAAATTCGACAAACGATGCAGAAACTCTGACTCGAAAATTTACGATATTGCGAATGAAAATGACGATAAACTGTAACTTCCAAAATTTGAGGTAAGTGCCCGGTGTGCTCTACGAATCAGTAGGCCGGGGGTTCGAGTCCCTTCCATCGCACCAAAAAATGCCGTGAAATCGAAAGATTTCATGGCTTTTTTGTTCATAGAGAAAAACCACAAGCTAAGCTTGTGGAAGAACAGAGCCG
>CALDLZ010000414.1 GCA_937915335.1 uncultured Faecalibacterium sp. | reverse complement strand
CTGCTCTCTGGTCTTTTCGGTTAATTGATAGTCATAGGAGGAAACCCCGCCATTGTTCGATAATATCTTCGCAGCAATCGAAAAATGGATGAGGGAACTTCTCTCCGGCATGGTGGAGTCCAACCTGAGTACGATGTTCACGGCGGTCAACCAACAGACGGGTGAAATCGCTGCTCAGGTCGGGCAGACACCGCAAGGGTGGAACAGCAGTATTTTCAGCATGATCCGTAACATTTCGGATTCGGTGGTGATTCCCATTGCAGGAATCATCATTACGCTGATCCTCTGCTATGAGCTGATTTCGATGCTGACGGAACGGAACAATCTGCACGATGTGGACACCTGGATGTTCTTCAAGTATTTCGTGAAGATGTGGATCGCAGTCTATCTCGTCAGTCATACGTTCGATATTGCAATGGCGGTATTTGACATTGGACAGTCGGTGGTAAATTCTTCCTCCGGCATTATCCGTGGCAATACCGCCATTGATATTAGTTCTCTTTCCATGCAGATGCAGGCGGCAATGGCAACAATGGCGATTGGCGAACTGGTGACGCTGGCATTGGAAACCCTTGTTGTAAGCTGGTGTCTGAAAATTCTGTCGGTGGTTATCACGGTAATTATGTACGGCAGAATGATAGAAATATACCTCTACACTTCGCTTGCTCCGATTCCATTTGCAACCATGAGTAACCGTGAATGGGGTCATGTGGGTACGAACTACTTCCGAGGGCTGTTCGCGCTGGCATTTCAGGCGTTCCTGATGATGGTCTGCGTGGCGATCTATGCAGCCCTTATCGGCAGCATCCGGGTATCTTCGGATATTCACTCGGCGTTGTTCGGCACGATGGCCTACACGGTGATTCTTTGCTTCTCGCTTCTCAAGACGGGAAGCCTGTCCAAACAGATCTTCGGCAGTCACTAAATCCGGGAAAATCCAATGAAAGGAAAAGACAGCAGACAACGCCGTTTCCCGGCAGCGGTCATGCTGTTCAGGTGATAAATGGCCTATGTGACGATTCCCAAAGACCTTTCCAAAGTGAAGAATAAGGTCTTTCTGAACCTGACGAAACGCCAGCTTGTGTGTATGGGTTTCGCGGCGGGCATCGGCGTTCCGTTCTATTTTCTTATGCGCGATACGCTGGGAACCAGCAATGCAGCGGCAGGCATGGTGCTTCTGATGCTGCCGGAATTTTTCTTTGCGCTGTATGAGAAAAACGGGATGCACCTTGAAACCATCCTGACGAATTTCATCAGCGTCCGATTCAAACGTCCTGCGGTACGCCGCTATGAGGTCGAAAACCTGTATGAGCGGGAACTGGAAACCGCAGCACCGATCCAGAAGAAAGGAGGCATCCTTGGTAAAAAGTGAACCGAAGAAGAAAACGCAGTCGGGCGGCTTCTTCCAGAGGTTCTTTCGGAAATCCGAAAAGAGCCAGAAGGAACAGCGGTTGACTGTGCAGCGTTCCATTCCATATCTGGAAATGGGGCGCGACGGTATCTGCCGGGTGGAGGAACATCTGTATTCCAAAACCGTCCGATTCTACGACATTAACTACCAGCTGGCACAGAATGAGGACAAAAACACCATCTTTGAAAGCTGGTGCGACTTCCTCAACTACTAGTATCCGCTTTCAGTTGTCGTTCATCAACCACAAGAGCGATATGAGCGAGTACAACAAGGTCATCCAGATCGAGCCGCAGCACGACCAGTTCGATGATGTGCGTATGGAATATGCACAGATGCTGAAACAGCAGCTTGCCAAGGGCAATAACGGTCTGGTTCGGACGAAGTACATCACGTTTAGCATCGAAGCAAAGAGCGTCCGGGAAGCAAAGCCCCGGCTGGAGCGAATCGAAACCGAT
>CALDLZ010000413.1 GCA_937915335.1 uncultured Faecalibacterium sp. | reverse complement strand
GTCTGAAATGCTGGGCAAAGAAACGATTGATGCCTTCAACACCTCGGACACGCGAGGAAACTCACCATCCTACGGCACAAATTATTCCAAATTGGGTCATGAATTATTAAGTCGAGATGAGCTTGCAGTGCTGGATGGCGGAAAATGTATCCTGCAACTGCGAGGTGTGCGGCCTTTTCTCTCGGACAAGTACGACCTGACCCAGCATCCGAACTACAAACTAACCTCGGATTATGACCCCAAAAACAAGTTCGATATTGAAAAATATCTGAACCGCAAAGAAAAAATCCACCCCGGTGATGAGTTCATCGTGGTGGATGCTGATTCGCTCCCGTCTGCCTGATTCGGTAGACGGTTTTATTTTTACCCGGTCAGAGAGGTACACCAGCAAATCCACTTCCGCCGCAGTTCGCGGCTCAAAAATGTACGATTTCAGGTGTGTACGGACGGTCTACAAGTTTTCAATTATAAAGGAGAAACGACCATGGAATTTTTTAACTCTGCTATCGAAGTTCTTCAGACTCTGGTTGTCGCTCTGGGTGCTGGCCTCGGCGTTTGGGGCGCCATTAACCTGCTGGAAGGTTACGGCAACGATAACCCCGGCTCCAAGTCGCAGGGCATGAAACAGTTGATGGCTGGCGGCGGCGTTGCGCTGGTCGGCATCACCCTGATTCCTCTGCTGAGCGGTCTGTTCGGCTAAGACCGCAGGCGGGTCTATCCCGCCTGTACATATCATTCTGCTGCTTTATATGCCCAGTAGCGACCATTCCGCACCTTGATAAGTTTTCCTTCTTTGGTCAAGGCGTTCAAGATTCGGCTTGCTGTTGCGGAAGAAACATCCAGAAGATTCTGAACATCAGAATTTTGTATCGTACTATTTGTGCGGAGAAAATCTGCAATTTTTGTCCAGCGCATTTCTTCTTTGCTCTGCACAGTGGACTTTTCTGTGGGCTGTGTACTGATTGCTTCTTGCAGAGCTTCCTTTATAATGCCCAGCATGAATTCAATAAATGCTGTTCCTTCGCCCTGCGCATTGGACTGATTGATTGCTGCATAATATTCGGGCTGGTGGTCGTGAATGATGGATTCTATCGGAAGCCATGCAAACAATGGATTCCACTTTGATAGCAACAGTGTGTGCCAAAGCCGTCCAATGCGCCCGTTGCCATCCGCAAACGGATGGATCACTTCAAATTCATAGTGGAACACACAGCTTTTTATCAAAAGCGGAAAGGGACTGCTTTCTGTCCATTGAACCAGTTCTTCCATCAGAGAAGGAACGTACTGCGGCAGTGTTCCAAAATGCAGAACATTTCCCTTGCTGTCCACAACGCCAACAGGACGGGAGCGAAATTCGCCAGCTTCACGAACAAGCCCCTGCATCATCGTCCGATGTGCAAGCAGAAGGTCATCAAGCGAATAGGGATTCAGCTCTGCAAGGTTGTCATAGATTTCGTAGGCATTTTTTACTTCCGCAATGTCTTTTGGAGGGGCAAGCACACGTTTTCCGGACAAAACAGCCGTCACCTGTTCCAGTGAAAGGGTGTTCTGCTCGATTGCCAGAGAAGAATAAATCGTTCGGATGCGGTTCTGACGGCGCAGAATCGGGCTTGTGGAAAGATTCTGGGTGGAACTGATTTTGCCTACCAGCTCGCTGATTTCCATAACGTCTGAAAGGGCTGCTTCTGTGATTTCAAATGGCGGCTTCTTGTTTCGCACGGCATATACCTCCCTGATTGTTTCTTTTATCATATCATTTCATCTATCATTCATCAATCGAAATTTTGAAAAAATGATAGATGAAGCTGAGGTCATTGTTTTATGTGGTCGATTTGAGTGTAAACGGATAGCTCTCTGCGGTTGGC
>CALDLZ010000412.1 GCA_937915335.1 uncultured Faecalibacterium sp. | reverse complement strand
CCCGCCGCACCGTCGAGAACGCCATGCGCGGCTACAAGGAGATCAACTACCGGGCCATGAAGCTGTTGCCCCGGGGCGGCTATCTGGCAACGGCCAGCTGCTCCCACTTTGCCACCGAGGAGCTCTTTATTAAAATGCTGCATGCCGCCGCAAAGGATGCCCACCGCCAGCTGCGGCAGATCGAGGTGCGCCAGCAGGCTCCGGATCATCCCATCCTGTGGGGTGTGCCCGAAACGAACTATCTGAAATTCTTCCTGTTCCAAGTTATCTGAGGGCAGGCAAAAGTCATACCAAGCAGGATATCTCCCAAAAAAACGAAGTCGTGTTTGTGCAGAATCGTCAGATTTGTCAATTGCGTTTTTGGTGCGCAGCGGCTATAATCAAACCATAGACAGCAACGGCGCTGTGGGTCACCTCCTGACTCGCAGCGCCGTTTTTGTTAAAAAAACTTTTCGCTGGTTTCCGGCCGCAATGAGGCGGCGGAAGTCAGTATCGGAAGGGAAAGACATAAGATCAAGTAAGGAGTAGGATTTATGGCAGCAAATGTTATGGAAATCTACGGCAGCAAGGTCTTTAATGAGCATGTGATGAAGGAGCGCCTGCCGAGCGCTACTTACAAGAGCCTGGAGCGCACCCTGCACAAGGGCGCGCCTCTGGATATCGAGGTGGCAAACGTCGTGGCCAGCGTAATGAAGCGCTGGGCCATGGAGCTGGGTGCCACCCACTACACCCACTGGTTCCAGCCGCTGACCGGCATCACCAGTGAGAAGCACGACGGCTTTGTGAGCCCTGTGGGCGACGGCACCGCCATCATGGAGTTCTCCGGCAAGGAGCTGGTGCGCGGCGAGCCCGATGCTTCCTCCTTCCCCTCCGGCGGCCTGCGTGCCACCTGCGAGGCCCGCGGCTACACCGCATGGGATCCCACCAGCTACGCCTTTGTGAAGGATGACGTGCTGTGCATCCCCACCGCCTTTGTCAGCTACACCGGTGAGGCACTGGACAAGAAAACGCCCCTGCTGCGCTCCATGGATGCCCTGTCCAAGCAGGCCATCCGCATCCTGAAGCTGTTCGGCAAGGATGTTGATTATGTTTCCACCACCGTCGGCCCTGAGCAGGAATACTTCCTCATCAAGAAGGAGGACTACGAGGCCCGTCAGGATCTGATCCTCACCGGCCGCACCCTGTTCGGTGCTCCCTCTGCCAAGGGTCAGGAGCTGGAAGAGCATTACTTCGGTGTCATCCGTCCCGAAGTCTCCGCCTTTATGAAGGAGCTGGACGATGAGCTGTGGAAACTGGGCGTTCCCGCCAAGACCAAGCACAACGAGGTTGCTCCCTGCCAGCACGAGCTGGCCCCCATCTTCGATACCACCAACGTTGCCATTGACCACAACCTGCTGACCATGGAGATGATGAAGAAGATCGCTCCCAAGTACGGTCTGGTCTGCCTGCAGCACGAGAAGCCCTTTGAGGGGGTCAACGGCAGCGGCAAGCACAACAATTGGTCCATGTCCACCTCTCACGAAAATCTGCTGGATCCGGGCGACACCCCCATGGAGAACCTGCAGTTCCTGGTATTCCTGGCTGCGGTTATCAAGGCAGTGGATGAGTATGCCGACCTGCTGCGCACCTCTGTTGCCACCCCTGGCAATGATCACCGTCTGGGTGCCAACGAGGCACCTCCGGCCATTATCTCCATCTTCGTGGGCGAGGAGCTGGAAGCGGTCATCGATGCCATCGCATCGGATTCTCCTTACGCTGGCCCCGTCAAGATGAAGATGGATCTGGGCGTGGATGTCCTGCCCAAGTTCAGCAAGGACACCACTGACCGCAACCGTACTTCTCCCTTCGCTTTCACCGGCAACAAGTTCGAGTTCCGTATGCCCGGTTCCGCCGAGAACCTGAGCGATGCCAACACCATCCTGAACACCGCTGTCGCCAAGGAGCTGAAGGGCTACGCCGACGAACTGGAGGGTGCCGAGGACTTCACCAGCGCCGCCATCGCTTTGGTCAAGCGCACCATCCGCGACCACCGCCGCGTCATCTTCAATGGCAATGGCTACACCGCAGAGTGGGAAGAGGAAGCAGCACGCCGCGGCCTGCCCAACAAGAAGAACACGCCTGCCGCTCTGCCCGCTCTGATCGCACCCAAGAACATCCAGCTGATGGAGGACTTCGGTGTTCTGACCAAGGTCGAAATGGAGAGCCGCTATGAGGTCGAGATGGAGCACTACTCCAAGATCATCAACATCGAGGCCCTGACTATGCTGGAGATGGCCCGCAAGCAGTTGCTGCCCGCCGTCAACGCCTACATGAGCGAGGTTGCCAATACTGCCGCCTCCAAGCTGGCAGTCAGCGAAGCTCTCAGCGTGCGCAGCGAGACCAAGACCCTGACTCGTCTGTCTGCCGATGCCGATGCCATGAGTGATGCCATCGACGAGCTGCAGACCGCTCTGGATGCCGCCGAGGCCATGACCGACGAGAGCGCAAAGGCTGTCTCCTTCCACGATGATGTTCTGCCCAAGATGGACGCTCTGCGTGCCGCCGCTGACGACGCTGAGACCATCTGCGGTGAGGACTACTGGCCTTTGCCCAGTTACAGCAAGATGCTCTACTATGTCTGATCGTTCTGACCTAGCTTTATAAGCATCCCTGGGCTGTTGGATTTTAAGCCATTCCCCTTTTCCTATTTCTTACACCAGCCTGAAGACCTGCTCTTGCACAAGGGCAGGCCTTTGGGCGTTTTATTTGAAAGGGAAACTATTATGAGTTATAACACCCGGCAGGACATCCTTGATTTTGTGGAGGATAACAACGTCAAGTTCGTCCGCTTTGCCTTCTGTGATATCTTTGGCACCCAGAAAAATATCGCCGTGCTGGCCAGTGACCTGCCCAAGGCGCTGGAGGATGGTGTCTGCTTCGATGGCAGCTCCATCGCCGGCTTTATGAAGGTGGAGGAGAGCGATCTTGTGCTCCGGCCCGATCTCTCCACCGTGACCATCCTGCCCTGGCGGCCCACCGAGGGCCGAGTCATGCAGTTTTTCTGCGACGTGGAGACCCCGGACGGCGGGGCCTTTGGCGGCAACTGCCGCGGCTTCCTGCGCCAGATGAGCCGCAGCTTCCGCAAGTTGGGCCTGACCTGCAATGTGGGTGCCGAATGTGAATTTTACCTGTTTGAAAACGATGACCGGGGCCGCCCCACCCGTGTTCCCATCGACTTTGGCGGCTACTTTGACGTGGCCCCGCTGGACGCGGGCGAGAACCTGCGGCGGGATATCTGCCTGACCATGGAGCAGATGGGCATGAACCCCCAGCACAGCCATCACGAGAGCGGCCATGGTCAGAACGAGATCGACTGCCATTATGCCGGCCCGCTGAAAACCGCTGACAACGTGATGATGTTCAAGCAGATCGTGCGGGCAGTGGCCATGCGCAACGGCATCCACGCCAGCTTCCTGCCCAAGCCCCTGCCGGATCAGGCGGGCAGCGGCCTGCACATCAATCTCTCGCTGTATATGGATGGCCGCAATCTGTTCGAGGGCGATATCGCCCCGGACAGCATCGCAGGCAGCTTCATGGCGGGTGTTCTGGCCCACAGTCGGGAACTGACCGTCTTTACCAATCCCCTGCCCAACAGCTACCAGCGCTTTGGCTGCGACGAGGCTCCCCGCTATGTGAGCTGGAGCCGCCAGAACCGCAGCCAGCTGGTGCG